>CAYWVY010000001.1:0-7554 GCA_964461885.1 uncultured Methanospirillum sp.
CCCGGCCTACATTCTCTGTGGCATGGTCCGCCGGTGCAGCATCATCGTGACGGCCGTAAAGACGAGCGTGAAGACGGCGAGCACGCCGAGATCGATCCCCACGGGGAAATGGGACGCGTCGGTGAATGCGTATCGCACGAGGTCGGCGAAGTAGGTGAGCGGAGAACAGACGGCAAGCGCCAGGCCCCATGCCGGCAGCTGCTCGAGCGGGACAAAGATCCCCGAGATGAAGACGAGCGGGAACTTGATCAGCGACGAGAGCATCATGATGTTCGAGGGCACGTTCGTCGGCGGCACGGCGAGCAGCATCCCGATCGCCGAGAAGCAGCAGGCGGCGAGGAGGACGGCGGCGGATAGCGTGACCCCGTGCAGGAGCGGGAGGCCGAGCGCGAGGCCGATGGCGATGGTGACGGCCGTGATCCCGATGCCGAAGAGGACCGAGGCGATCATGTCGCCCAGGACGATCGCTTCGACCGTAACCGGGCAGGACGCCAAACGCTCGAGGGTCTTCGCCTGGCCCTCCCAGGGAAAGATGGCAGGCGAGACGGCCGTGGCCGTGAAGAAGAGGGTCATCCCGACGAGCCCCGAGACGAGAAACGCGAGCGGGAGCTGCCGTCCGCCCATGAGGAAGGCGAGGAAGAGGAAGACCGGCATGAAGACCCCGAAGATCAGCACCGGCCCCTTGAGGTAGTAAATCCGGATGTCTTTCTTCGCGATCGCCCAGGCCCTCCGGACCTGTTCGGCGAGGCCAGCCGGATTCACGGCTCTGCCTCCCCGGTCAGCCGGAGAAACGCTTCGTCGAGCGAGGGTGCGGGGGTGTTCAGGGTCACGATCGCCGCCCCCTGCTGACGGGCAAAGACCGCGAGGGCCCGGACGGCGGCGTCCGTGTCCTCCACGACGAGCTGCCACTTGTCTCCCTCCCGGACGGTCGTGAGCACGGGTTCCAGCGCCGCGAGCTCGCCACTGGAGATCTCGCGGTCGAAGCTGACCTCGACCCGGTGGACCCGTTCGATGGCCGACTTGAGCTTCTCGGGGGCGTCCAGCGCGACGATTCGCCCGCTCCGGATGATCCCGACCCGGTCGCAGAGCCGGTTCGCCTCCTCCATGTTATGGGTGGTCAGGAAGATGGTGGTCCCCGCCCGGTTCAGCTCGCGGAGCAGGTCGAGGATCAGGTGCGTGGACTGGACGTCGAGGCCGCTCGTCGGCTCGTCGAGGAAGAGAAGTTCGGGCTCGTGGAGGAGGGCCATTGCGAGGATCAGCCGCTGTTTCATCCCCTTGGAGTAGGCCTGCACCTTCTGGCCCTTCCGCTCCATGAGGCCCAGTGTTCCGAGCAGGGCAGCCGACCTCTCTTCGGCCCTGGCCCGGGAGAGCCCGTAGAGCTCGCCCATCAGCATCAGGTTCTGCCACGCGGTGAGGTCGGTATAGGCGTTCGCCGTCTCGGGGACCACGCCAAACCGTTGCTGGGCCTGCACCGGGTCGGAGCGCATGTTGTATCCGAGGACGTGTGCCGTTCCTCCGTCCGACGGGATTATACCGGTCAGCATCCGCGTGGTGGTGGTCTTGCCCGCTCCGTTCGGCCCGAGGAACCCGAATATCTCTCCCTGCCGCACGCTGAACGAGACGTGATCCACGGCAGTGGTGGCACCGAATACCTTTGTCAGGTCCCGGGCCTCGATCGGGTCGGTCATCACCCCGTCCCCCCGACATCATCGCGGATTCCGAGGAGGACCTTCCGCTGCGTACACCGGATCCCCCGGGCCTCATCCTTCTCCACCGCGACGAGGTGCTGAGGCGACACCGGGCCGTTCGGGGAGAATTGTGCTGGATCGAAAAGGTTCATCGTCCTATCTCCGTCTTCGTGACCGTGGGTTTGCCGGTGACCGCCCTATATCCACGGTGCCCGTGCTCTCCACGCTGAACGACGGGGGATGGCGGGCAAACCCGCTCAACGCCTCATCCGGTGCGCACGATGGGACATCATGATACGAACGAACCGTAGATAAACCCGGCGAGCGTGCAGAAGATCACGATCAGGACCACGTAGACGAGGGTCTGCTTCGTCCCCATGAACTTACGGACGACCAGGATGCTCGGGAGCGAGATGACGGGGTCGGCGAGGACGTAGGCGAGCAGCGGCCCGCGGGCCATGCCGAGGTCGAGGAACATCCTGGCCATCGGCACCTCGACAAGCGTCGGGAAGTACATGAACGTCCCGAAGAGGACCGCGATGAGGTTCGCCACGATCGTGTTCTCCCCGAGGTACGTGCCGAGGATGTTCTCCGGCAGCAGAGCCGTGAGGATACCGGCGACGAAGATCCCGATGAAGAGGAGCGGGAAGATCTTCTTCATGAAGTCCCAGGTCTCCGTGAGCCACATCTCCCGGTCGTCGGGGCCAAACCACTTCCAGGCCTCTATGGCGACAAGGAGGACCAGGAAGGGGAGGATGACGAACCGGAGCGGGATCCCGGCCAGCGTGTTCACCATGAAGATGTTCCAGGTACCGACGAAGAGGACGGCCACGAGGGTCGCGATGAACAGGACGACGTTCCGCTGGTTGGTCTCGGCCTCCGTCCCCGGCCCGCACGCGCACGCGATGGGGGCGTCGGGCGTCGCCTCGGGCCGCTTCTCCGGGAAGAGCGTCGAGATGACGAGGCCGATGATGACGGCGAAGATGATCGAGAGCGTGATGCGGGCGAGCGCGAAGTCGGCCCCGATGACGCTCCAGGTCAGGGAGACGGCGAGGATGTTCGTGCCCGGGGCCGTGTAGAGAAAGGCGATCGCCGGCCCGATCCCCGCGCCCTTCTTCTTGATCCCTGCGAAGAGCGGGAGGATCGTGCAGGAGCAGACCGCGAGGAGGAGCCCGGAGGCGACCGCGACCGGGTACGCGATGTACCGCGGGGTCTTCTCGCCGAGGTACTTCGTGATCGCCTCTTTGTGGAGCAGCGCGTTCATCGCGCCCGCGATGAAGAACGCCGGGATCAGGCAGGTGGCGACGTGCGCCGTGACGTACTCGATGAGCGCCGTAACCCCCCCCATCAGCCCGTTGATCAACAGGTCTTCAATCATCGTTTTCACCTGGAGGGGTATCGGTCATCTCGTCCGTTCCGGCCGCCTCCTTCCGATAGGGGAGCCGGGACAGGCAGAACCGCGCGCCGAACCGCGCCTCGTTCAGGGCGAGTCCGCGCACTGCTGCGGTCAGCGTTCTCCTGTCGGGGTTCATCCCCCGCCCGTTCTCCGGGGCGTAGTCCCCGGCCCATCTCAGCACATGGTCCGCGCCGCTCGTCTCCGGATTCGTCTTCATGGCCGTTCAGCCGCCTCCGCCGTACCCGCAGTCCGGCGCGCAGCACGGGCTCCTGTCCTGCGGGGCGATGTCCGAGGCGTCGGCGTCCTTCCCGGCGCCCCGCCAGCAGGCGGAGACCACGGTCTCGACATCGTCCGGGGTGCAGGTCTTCGACGGCCTCTTCGCGCCATGGAACGAGCAACCATCGATCCCGACGACCTCGTCGACGTTCCTCGCGCTGTTGACCAGGCCCTCGTCCCCGATTGCCAGCCTGGCGACGCAGGCGATGCTGCCGTAAACCTCCCCGGTCAGCTCCACGGCAGCGAGATTGGCGACCTGGCCCGTGTTCGCCTGCCCGGCGCACGGGCAGATGATCCGGCCAGGTTCGTTCGCTCCGCAGGAGCAGATCGGGGTCTCTGCCATCGTTCTATCCCTGGAGGAGCCTCTTGAGCTCGTCTACTGTCGCCACCCGGCCCGAGAGCTGCATCTTCCCATCGATGAAGAGGGCGGGCGTGCTCATGACACCGCGCTCGACGAGCTCGTCTATCGAGTCGACCTTGATCACCTCGGCCTCCGCGCCAAGGCCCTTCACCGCCTCCTGCACGTTGGCGAGCAGCCGCTTGCATTTTGCGCAGCCGGTTCCGAGTACTTCGATCTTCATCATGTGTTTCTCCTATAGTGAACTGGGTTCAATAAAACTTGTGATCCTGCGGACACTGAAAAGCGGTTTTCGGGCTGCCTGGTCAGGAGAGTGCCGACTGCGGTCGTCCCCCGCACGGCCCTGCGTTCAGTCCCCCTGCTGGTGCTGTGCATTCCGTGCCTTCAACCGCTCGATCAGGGTCAGGGCCCGTTCCTTCGCAGCGGCCTCCTTTTCGTCCTTCGGCATGGCCGGGGGCCACGCGATCCTCCAGGCCGGCCGACCGCCGACCGGCTCGGCCGGGTTCGTGCCGGGGTCGCAGAGGGGGTGGTCCCGGCTCCGTTCGTTGTAGAGCCGGTCGCACTCTACGCCGAACGCGACTGTCTCGGGATCGGCCGCTTCCCGAGGGAGCGCCCGGAGAAGCTCGCAGACATGGATGAGCCCGGCTGTCTCCTTGTCGCAGGTCCGGCCATGGCGCGGCGCCCAGCAGTGGTGGCAGATGCGGAGGCCGAAGTAACGCAGCGTCTCCGGTGAGAGAGGCCGGCCCTCGAGCTCCGATGCGGCCTCGACCGTCGACCCGCACGGGGACCCGCGCAACACCTCGAGCCGCACGAGCGTGCCGTCGCGGACCGTAGCCGCGAGCCGGGGCCGGCCGAAGGCGCGGGCGAAGGTATCGATCGCGTCGATCCCGGTTATCGGCTCGAGCGAACACATGGTCTCGGGCGCGACCACGGCCGGGTTGATCCTCAGCGCCTGCCGGACGAAACCCGGGCCGAACGAGACGCCGAGGATTACGGGCCGGCCCTTCTCGACGAGCGCGAGCGCCTGGGCGGGCGACCGGATGTACGACAGGTAGAGGTCGGCGTCGGGCACCTCGATCGCGACATCGTCCACGACAGTCGAAGGGACGGGCTCGATCAGCGCGAAGTCCGTTGGAAACCGGGCCACACACTGCTCGAAGGCCCGGTCGCCAAACGTCCCGTCCGAGACGATGCAGACCTGCAGCGGCCTCACTTCCGGTTGACCTGCCCCCGGTCCGGCCATGGATCTTCTCCCGTCATGGCCCTCGGCCAGTGAGGCCGGCGCCCCTGTTTGTGCGCCAGGCCACAAGGGAATCATGCCGCCTCCGTTGCATCGAGCACGGCCCTCGTGACCGTCTCGATCTCATGATACCTGACCTCGGCCCGGCCGTCCTTGACGATCCCGAGCTCGATAGCCATGAGCCGGACCCCGGGTTCGACCCCGGCCTCGGTCGCCTTCCGGCTGCCGCAGCAGTCCTCGCACCCGTCGAGCGCGATCACGAGGTCCGCGTTGCGGGCCGCGTCCGCTATCGCGTCGGGCCCCGCCTGCGCTCGAACCCATTCGATTCGGCCAGGCCGGCGCATCAGCACGTTCTGTGCCACCGCGGTCGTGAGCCGGCCGACGTTCGAAAGTCCTGAACAGGTGATCAGCGTCGCCGCCATTCCATCACCTGCGGCCCCAACCGCCGCTGCCGCAGCCGCAACCGTCGCCGTCACCCGAGGGCGGCTGTTTCCGGTCGCTTCCGGTGACCGGCATCTCGGCCCGCCGGTCGGCCGCAGTCATGCTCGCGGCCGCGATCAGATACCCGGGCAGCTCCTCGTGCTCCTCGTCGCCGCTCTTCACCATGCGGCAGGCACAGGGCGCGCCGACGAGATCGCCGCAGGAGGGGCAGTCCGAGACCGCGGCCGTCCCGCCGATCAGTTCTTCGATCAACGCGCCGTCGACCAGGACCTCGTTCGAGTGCGCGATCTCTTCGGGCGGGAGCTCGACCTCGCGGAACTCGAGCACGATGCCCTGCGCCGCAAGCACAGGCCCCATCGCCTCGATCGCTGCCCGGACGTTCGCCCCCGTGCCGCCGCACCGCTCGCAGGTCTCGCCTTCGACTGCGAGGTAGTGCCATTCGACCACGAGCGGTTTCATGCTCCTCCAGTTGCAGATTCCATCGCCATCGCCTCACCCACAGCACCCCTCGTCGGCCGTCCTCGCCGCCGTGACGAACCCTTCTGCTCGCTCCCGACGCCGCCGAGGAGGCCATAGACGACGGTGCGTTTCGGTGTCTGCAACGTCTACCCCCCCACCGTCAGCAGTTCTTTAATCTCCCTGACCGACGGCACCCGTCCTGCGACCCTGGTCTCGCCGTCGATCGCGAGCGCCGGGGTGAAGAGGACCCCCCGGTCCATGATCGCGGCGAGGTCATCGACCTTGAAGATCTCCGCAGCGATCCCGGTCTCTCTGACCGCTTCCGCAACGTGCTTCTCGAGCTGGTGACACCTTGCGCACCCCGTTCCAAAGACTTCGAGCTTCATCTGGTACCTCCCTGGTTATTCCATCGTCCGTATTCCCGGGACTCCGCCCCGAAGCAAGCCCTGGCAGCCGGCGGCGGGACGTAGTTATGGACCTTCACACGCTTGAGCAGCTCGGCCCGGACTGCCGACTCATCGGCGAGGCCGAAGTCGCGCACCCCGGCAAAGACGAGGTCGAGCCAGTCGAGCCCGACCGTCGCATCGTTTACGTCCACCGCCATCACGCGCCGCATCGCGTCCGCAGCGCAGCACGGTATGTGATTGTTCTTCATCGCATCACCTCACGATCCAGTTGAACAGATAGCCCACCGCGATGATCCCGGTCCCGACGACGCCGATGAAGACCGCGAGCAGGCGCGGCTTGAGCACCTTTCGGAGCAGGATCATCTCCGGGAGCGAGAGCGCCGTCACGGCCATCATGAACGCGAGGGCCGTTCCGAGCGCGACACCGGCGCGGGTCAACTCCGAGACGAGCGGCAGGATTCCGGCCGCATTCGAGTAGAGCGGGATCCCGATCAGCACGGCGATGATCACTGAGAGCGGGTTGCCCGGTCCCGCCCATTCCGCCAGTGCGCCGGCCGGGATCCAGCCGTGCATCAGCGCGCCGATCCCGATGCCGATCACGACATAGAGCCAGATCCGCTTGAGGATGTCGAGCGAGGCCTCCCCTGATCCGACGAGCCGCTCCCTGAGCGCCGGCGTCTCGCCTTCGGGTCCCGCGGCCCCGACCTTGATCTGGTAGACGTACTCCTCGACGTGCTTCTCCATGCCGAGCCGGCCGATCACGATCCCCCCAGCGATCGCGATGCTCAGGCCGGCCGCAACGTAGATCAGCGCGATCTGCCAGCCGAAGAGGCCCCAGAGCATGCCGAGTGCGATCTCGTTGACCATCGGTGCCGAGATCAGGAACGAGAACGTCACCCCGAGCGGGATCCCGGCCTCGACGAAGCCGATGAAAAGCGGCACGGCCGAGCAGGAGCAGAACGGCGTCACGATTCCGAGGAGCGCGGCGAGGACGTTGCCGACGACAGTCGACCCCTTCCGCTCGGTCAGCCACGCCCGCGTCTTCTCGGGCGAGAAGAAACTCCGCAGGAACGTGATCGCGAAGATGATCACGGCCAGGAGGACGAAGATCTTGACCGTGTCGAAGATGAAGAAGTTCAGGGCCGAAGCCGCTGAAGACTCGGGCGAGAGGCCGAGCACACCGTACGTGAACCAGTCCACGACCGCCTGCCAGGGCTCAAAGACCATCGGCCGCGCCTCCCACTACAGGCCTGATCTGTTCATGTGCGGATATGGCGCTCACCTCGCAG
>CAYWVY010000001.1:7654-29442 GCA_964461885.1 uncultured Methanospirillum sp.
CGCAGGATGAATGCCATCACGACGCCCGTCCCGGCCGCGAACAGGAGCACGAGGCCAATACCGGGCAGGGCATAGCGCCGATGCTCAGACTGAAAAATGCGTCGTGCATCTGGATCACCTCGTGCAACGGTCGAATTGAATTCAACAATAGTTGAACGCATCGCTCGCAATTTATACCTTGTGATTCCACATAGTGTTGAATTCAACAATGCCGATCCCACAGGAAATTGCCGATTCCCTCACGGCTGTTGGCGGAGTGCCGGGGCTCGACGCCCGGCTGCCGGACGGAGAAAGCCTGAGTGCGGCCAGCCTCGTCCACCACGCGCTCTCCGAGCCGCTCCGCCTGAAGATCGCCCACGCGCTCGCCATCCAGCCGCTCTGTGTCTGCGTGATCAAGGAGATCGTCGGGATCGCGGACTCAAAGCTCTCGTATCACCTGAACCAGCTCAAAAAGGCCGGGCTGATCGAGGGCGATCAGCAGGGGAGCTGGATCATCTACCATCTCACGCCGCTCGGCGAGCGGTGCATGGCAATGGGATACCCGCCTTTTGGGTAGGTGGGGACCATCACTCGATGAGCGATCCGGCGCCTTCGCCGATGAGCCGCTCGGAGGGTCCCCTCATCGAAACCCGGTCGCTCCCCGAGCTGCCATGCTCACTTCAGCTGATCTCGGCGCTCCCCGGCGACCTCCCGAAAAGCCCGGTCGGGCCACCGACAGGGTTATGGCGTCCCGGATAAATTTTCTCTCATGGCAACCTTCCTCGTCGCGTACGCGTCCAAGACCGGGGCGACGGCCGAGATCGCGGGCTGGATCGGCGAGTCCCTCCGGCGTGCCGGAGCGACTGTCGAGGTGAGGACGGCCGGCGACGTAACGTCCCTCGAGGGGTTCGACGCAGTCATTGTCGGCGGCCCGCTCTACATGGGGCGCGTGCTCAAGCCCGTGCCGGCCTTCTTCGCGCGCCACGAAGCTGCGCTCGCCGGCAAGCCCGTCGCGGTCTTCATCGCGGGATCGTCCCTCGGAAAGGACGACCCCAAGGCAGACCAGCACGGGCGTTCCGTCGCTGAGGCTGCCGCCGGGGGTGTTTCCGTCGCTGCCGTCGGGCTCTTCGGCGGTCGGTTCTCCCCCAGGGGCGTCCCCCTGATCGGCCGGTTTCTCAAGAACGAGAAAGGGGAGGACACCCGCGACCGGACCGCGATCGAGGCCTGGGCCGACGCGCTCCCGACGCGCCTCGGCCTCTGATCATTCCGCGTCGTCGGCCGGCTTCGGGAACAGGACGTCCCAGTTGTACGCGACGAGCAGGAGCACGAAGAGGAGCAGGGGCAGATCGATCGCCAGGAGCCGGCCGATCCCCGTGTGCCCGACGAGCAGGTTGTAGAGGGCGTGGATCATGACCGCGACCGTGTACAGCCCGAAGAGGATCGACGGCAGGGACCGGCGGGAGAAGCCGTAGGTGAGGAATATCCCGAAGCCGATGATCGCGGTCATGCACCCGTGCATTACGGAGGTGGTGACCCCGCGCATCACGGCATACGCGAGGGCCCCTGCCCCCTCCAGCGCGAAGTGGGACACGAAGACGTAGTTCTCCAGGATCGCGAAGCCGAAGCCCGAGGCCATGGCGAGCACCAGCAGCTCCTTCGAGTACCGCCGTCCGAAGACGAGCAGGAGGACGAAGAGCGGCAGGGCCTTCATGAACTCCTCCACCACGGGGGCCATGGTCACCTCGGGCACCACCGTGCTCGAGGCGAGAGCGAGGTAGAGGTCGTAGTTGACGTAGTAGGAGATCACCCCCGCCGTCAAACCCCAGACCAGGAACGCGAGGACCCGTCGCTGCCCCCCCTCGAGAAAGACCAGGAGGAAGAAGAGCGGCAGGGAGGCCGCGAGGTAGAACTCGAGGATCACGCGGGCTCACCTCCCGCGTGCCTGAGGAACGCGATTGCGAAGAGCGAGAAGGAGATGGCGGCCAGCGCGCCGGCCGCGTTCGTGACCCACGGCGGATCGGGGAGGGTCGAGTCGAGGGAGTTGAGGATGTGCGTGAGCGAGAAGACGACGGTGGCCGCGAAGAGGACCGGATGGCGGTGGGCCGAGCGGAGCAGGGCCGACGAGAGGAGCGCGGCCGAGAGCGTGAAGACGACGAGGGTGGTCAGGGTCTTCGCGTCCGCCCCGAGCACGGCCACCAGCCAGAGCCCGGCCCCGAGCAGGGGGATAGCGATCGGCGCCGCGGCCAACACGGAGAGGCGGTTACGAGCGAGCCCCTCCTGGAGCCCCGCGATCAGGAAGAGAAAGACCCCGACGAACCCGAGATCTGCGACGGTGGGGTAGTTCAGGCCCTCCCCGATCAGGATGAAGTAGGCGTACCAGAACGCGTTCGCGAGCGTCCAGGTACCGGCCGCGAACGCCCCGTGCACGAGCAGCATGTCGGGCCCGCGGCGGTAGTAGGACCAGGCAGCGGTCGCCGCAGCGGCTCCGCTCGCCACGAGCTGCGTCGCGTTCCCAATGTCGGTGTACGCGGCGGGCATGGCCCCGCGCACCAGCACGACCGCTCCGAGCAGGCCGAGGGATACCACAAGGAGCGCGAAGACCGCGCCTCGGAGGAGGGTGTCCGCGTACCGTGGGACGCCGGCGACGTTCACATCTGATTGTGGGCCCTTCCAGGCAAAAACTATCACCTGGACCGGCACCAATAACCGCCGCCCCGGAGAGATCGATGTGAACAGGGACCTCGACACCATGGGACCGGAGCACCTCTCGCGGATCAGGGCCGTCGTCGCCGAACGGGTGCCGTTCCTCGGTCCGGGGCTGATCCTGGGCATATCCTCGGCCGGCTGGGTCGGCCTCCTGGTCTTCCTCTCGCTTGGCGCGAACTTCGGGTACGCGCTTCTCTGGGCCGTGGCTGGGGTGATCGTGTACAAGTACGCGTTCACCATCGGGTGCGCGCGGTATACGGTCGCGACCGGCGAGAACATCTACGCCGGGCTGCAGCGCATCCCCGGGCTCCGGAACTGGCAGGTCCTCTTCATCGGCGCGATCTACGTGGTCGAGGTCGTCTACCACGCGGGCGGCGCCGTGGTCGCGGCCAGTCTACTCGCCTCGCTCCTCCCGACGGCCGTTCCCGTCCAGTACGCGATGATGGCACTCTTCGCCCTGATCACCCTGGTCCTCTTCCGGAACTCCTACCCGCTCTTCAAGAAAGTGATGGTGGTTGCGGGCGCGATCATCGTGGGCGGCATGTGCCTGAACTTCCTCTCGCTCTACCTCTCGCCGATCGAGGTCGTCCACGGGCTCGTCACGCCCGACCTCGGGAACGAGGACCACCTCTACTACGCCGGGCTGATCATGTGCTCGCTCGGCACGGGCCTCTCCCTTCTCTGCTACACCATGTGGCTCCAGAAGCAGCTCGGGGAACGCCACGGCGAGGCCTTCTACCGGGCGCATATGCGGTCGGTCCGGTTCGACCTGACGCTCGGGTTCGCCCTCCTTGCCCTGCTCTCGTTCTTTTACCTGACCCTCGGGTTCGTGGTGATGAACGAGCACGGCCTGCCCGCGTTCGAGCAGGACCTGATGATCCGCGTGATTGGCCACTCGCTCGGCGCGGTGCCGTACGGCATGACCGTCTTCGTGATCACGTCGCTCCTGACCCTCTTCGTGTACCTGATCGGGGCCATTGACGGGCGGGCCAGGGCGATCGCGTCGATCCTGCAACAGACCGTGCGGACGCGCTTCTCGGAGGACGGGCTGTACCGGGGCGTCGTTCTCGTGTTCGCGGCGATCTTCATCATCTTCAGCTACATCGGCTCGAAGTACACGATCAAGGACGTCCTGACCCTCTCGGTCTTCATGTTCGGCCTGGTCGGGTTCATGCTCATCTGGCTCGACCGGCACCTGCCCGCGTACGCCCGCGGCTCCGCCGTCTGGTACGCGGTGATGCTGGTCGGGTCCGTCCTCTTCCCCATCGGCGCGGTCGCCTACTGGAGGATGTAAAATAGGATCAGGGCGGGTAGATGCCCGTCGGCCCGACGATGCCCGGCGGGTAGATGCCGCCCTGCAGAAAGCCGATCTCGAACCCGAGCAGCGAAGCCAGGGTCAGGCCGGCCA
This sequence comes from uncultured Methanospirillum sp., assembly GCA_964461885.1. GTDB lineage: Archaea > Halobacteriota > Methanomicrobia > Methanomicrobiales > Methanospirillaceae > UBA288. The sequence goes on from CAYWVY010000001.1 coordinate 11,748, forward strand.
CGACCGCCAGGATCCCGGCGATTGCGATGATGAGGGTATCGCGTCGCTCCATGCAGTTCTTTGAGCGCGGTCAAAATTTAAGCGTTGTGATTTATCGGCCGTTGGCTTCGGCGCGGTAGATCGTGTTTCGGCCACCGCGGTAGTCCTGCCAGACGATCGCGCCGTCGGTGATCGCGGGCCATCCCTGGTCGTCGGGCTGGGTGCAGACAGGGTACTCTTTTCCGGTGGTCAGGTTGTACGCGTAGATGTCCCAGTTGCGGTTGCGTTCGTCGACCCAGACCACGAGGTTGCCCGCGATCTGCGGCAGCCACTGCCGCGCGGAGTCGTTGCAGATCACGCGCTCCTCGCCTGTCGCGAGATCATACAGGTAGATGTCGAACCCGATCCGCGTCCGGTAGTCCTGCCAGACGATTCGACCGCCCGAGACCGAGGGGCACCACTGCCCCCGGATATCCTCGCAGATCACGCGCTCCTCTCCGGTCGAGAGGTTGTATGCATAGATGTCGCCGGCCGTCTCGTACCCGCGGCGGTAGTCCTCCCAGACCACGATGTCGCCGTCGATGTCGGGGTTGTACTGGGTCTGGGGCTGGATACAGATCGGCCGTTCGGTCCGGTTCCGAAGGTCGTAGGCGTAGATGTCGGGGGTGCCCTGCCGCTCGTCTGTCCAGACCACGACGTCGCCCGAGACAACGGGATGGGTCTGCTTGGCCGGGTGCGTGCAGACTGGCATCTCCTCGCCGGTCGTGAGATTGGCGAGGTAGATGTCCCAGTTTCCGTTCCGCTTGTCCTGCCAGACGACGCGGTCGCCCGAGAGCGAGGGAGAGAGCTGGTGGGATCCCGTCTCCGAAACCGCCGAGGGCGCTCCGTCATTCATCCCGAGCGCTGCTATCGACGAGCGTCCGCCGAGGCCGTGCTCCTCCCAGGCGACGCGCCCGCCGCCGACGACCGGGTAGAGCGGGTTCGACCCGTCGGGCGAGATCCGAACGCCGTCGTACGCGGTCGTCGCAGCGGCCCCATTGGCGCCGCCCGGCGCCAGGGCGAGGGCGGCAATGGTCAGCACGGCTGCGAGCGTCGCGCCGATGAGCAGGTGCCGGCGGTCCATGGTCCCTCGCAGGAGGGTGCGCCGCGCGGCGTGCTAATCGTTACGGTCCCACATCGCGCCCTCCTCAGTCGAGGCCCTTCTTCTCGAGTGAGTACACGGCTGGTCCGTGGATGACCTCGCCGTCGGCGCGGTACCGCGAGCCGTGGCACGGGCAGTCCCAGGTCTGTTCGGCCTGGTTCCAGGCCACGGTACAGCCCATGTGACGGCAGGCCGGGTCGAGCATATGGAGGGTGCCGGTGTCGTCGCGGTAGGCGGCGACCTTCTTGCCGTGGACGGTCAGGATGGCGCCCTCGCCCGGTTTGAGCGACTCGGGGTCGTGCCCCTCGGGGCGGACCAGGCCCGTGACCAGTTCGACCGCGACGTTCGCCTGCTGGCTCACGAACTCCGCCGCCGACGCCTGGATCGCTTTTCGGCCCGGGGTGAAGACGTCGGCCCAGCGCGGGGGCTTGCCGAGGATCATCTCCGAGAGAAGCCGGCCCGCGACCGTGCCGTGGGTCATGCCCCACTTCTCGAACCCGGTCGCGACATAGAGGTGCGAGGTCTCGGCGCCCATCCGGCCGATGTACGGGACCTGGTCGACGGTGATATTGTCCTGGGTCATCCAGTGGTACCGGACCTCGCGGACGGTGTAGAGCGCCTCGATGAACCGCTGGAGTGCGCGATAGTGGCGGCGCGTATCGCCCCCCTGGCCGACCTTGTGCCCCTCGCCCGAGACGAGGACGAGCTCCCCCTCGCCGTCGGGCTGGGACCGGAGGGACCGTGTCGGTGTCTCGGCCGAGATGAACATGCCGTCGGGGAACGGCGCGTCGAGCGTGACTCCGAGGACGTACGACGCGGATGGGTACATGCGGCTGAAGAGCTGGTTCGGCCTGTCGTAGAACGGCCAGTGGGTCGCGACGATCACGTCGTCGGCGTGGATCGTGCCGGTCGTGGTCTTGACCGAGACGGACTCACCCTCGGTGATGTCGAGAGCGCGGGTCCGCTCGTAGATCGCCGAACCGCCGCCGGGGATCGTCTTCGCGAGGCCGAGCAGGTACTTCCGCGGGTGGAACTGGGCCTGGTTGTCCATCCGGATCGCGCCGTCCGAATGGAGAGGCAGGGGAACGTCGTCGACGAAGTGGACCGGCAGGCCGAGCCGGAGGCAGGCGTCGACCTCGTCCATCACCTGCTCCCGCCCCGTGCTCGACTGCGCATAGGTGTAGGCGGGCTTGCGCGCGAAGTCGCAGTCGATCCCGTGTTCGTGGGCGAGGGTATCGACCGTCTCGATCGCGGCCTGGTTCGCATCGGCGTACTGCTGCGCGAGGTCCTGGCCGAACGCGTCAATCAGGTGGCGGTAGACGAGGCGGTGGAGCGAGGTCAGTTTCGCGGTCGTGTGCCCGGTCACGTCCTCGGCGATCCGGCGGGCCTCGATCACCACGACGGTCTTTCCAGCCTGCCTGAGCAGGGCCGCGGCGGTCAGCCCGGCGATCCCGCCGCCGATCACGGCCACGTCCGCACGGACGTTGGCCGGGGCCTGGGAGAGCTCGGGGCCGGGCGCGCTCTCGATCCAGTACGACGCCGCCCTGCCGGGCAGCCGTTCTATCGAGGTATCTTCGTTCGGCATGGTACGCTTCCGGGCCGGTCCAGCGCGGGTGCGGCCCGAAAGGGCCGGCTGAGGCCCTTTTATGGACGATAGTGACTTAAGTATTGCCCCCGCCGGGCCGTTCCGCAATCCTCTCCGCGAACGCCTGCGCGAAGAACGGGCCCTGGGCGATCAGGAGCTCGCAATCCTCGATGACGAGCGGCATGGCCGGCAACGTTGTCTTTCGAACCCGGGCCCCGAGGGCCTCGAGCCGCAACGGCCGGCGCATCCCCTCGATGCCGTCGGCGACGGCGAGCTCCGCGAGCCAGTACCCGGTCCGGAAGGTCCGGCCGTCCGCGAGGGGCAGCACGGTCGCGGCCGAGCTCGCGACCAGGACCTTCATAGCCCGGTCAGGACCAGCACGAGGTGCGCCCTGGCCGTTCGAGCTGGGACGCGGTCCACTCCGACGTCTTCTCGGGGGTCGCTCCGTACACGATGAATGTTGGGAGCACATTCATCCCCACGAAGGAGAGCGTGTTGACGCTGATCGGCGCCAGGAGGTCGCGGACGCCTCCCTGGTCTCCCGTGTCGAAGGCCTCCTCGGCGGCCTCGAGGGTCGTGACGAGCACGGCTTTCTTGCCACGGAGGTAGGGTTTGCCCGAAACTCCCTCGGTGTCGGCCGCGTGCGCGAAGGAGAGGACACGGTCGAACCACCCCTTCAGGATCGCCGGGACCGAAGACCACCAGAGCGGGAACTGGAAGACCACGAGGTCGGCGGCCCGGAGCTTCTCGAGTTCGCCCGCGATCTCCCTGGGAACCGTGCCGCTGGAGAGCGCGCGCCGGATCTCGATATCCGGGACGAAGCGGTCGGCGAGGGCCCGGTCCGGGAAGTCGCGCTCGTCGAGCACGGGCCGAAAGCGTGCGCGGTACAGGTCAGAATCGACGACGGCATGCCCCATCGACTCGAGCATCCCCGCGTTTCCGTCCGAAGGGCGGCGTTCGGGGATCCCGGGTCGTCGTGGTGTGCGTAGACGTAGAGTACGTTCATGGTCGCTCCTTTGAACTCTTCAGGAGCCATACCCGGGTATAAGGGCATCCTGAGAAACCGCCCCGCGGACGGAGTCACTTTTTTCATCACCGGCGCCATATCCTCGCCGACCATGACCGCATTGCGGTACTTCTACGGCGAGCGTCCGCGCTTCAGGCACGAGTTCGAGCAGCTGCGCGAGATCAGCGGGATCGTGGAGAGCGCCGACCTCCCCGGCCCCATGTACTTCGCCTCGAACTTCCTGCTCGCCAACGGCGAGATCGACTGTCTCCTCCTGATGCCCCGGGGCATGGTCGTGCTCGACCTGAAGGCCTATGAGGGCGAGGTGCACGGCGAGGAGGAGGGGGAGTGGCAGGTCGTCGGCCCGGACGGGACGACGCTGCCCCTGAAGACGAACCTCTTCCGCCAGCTCCGGACCCACCGGTTCGACCTCGCCGGCCGACTGCTCCGGATCCGCGATGCCGCTTTCCCGCAGATCGAGGAGAAGGACCTGATGAAGGTCGGGGCATGGGGGTACTTCAAGCGGGGCTCGACCTACGCTGACGGGCAGATCGACCGCGACAAGGTCAAGTGGTTCGACATCGTGACGACCGACACCCTGGCGGAGCGCCTGATGCTTGTCGACGCCGGGTTCACGATCGGTGAACGCGAGATGGACGCGGTCATCGACGCCCTCCACCTCACGCCCGCTGACGGGCTCGTCCCGTCGGCGAACGGGGCGAATGAGGCCCCCTCCTCCCCGGAGAACGGGGGGTCGGCCCCCGCGACCGGCCTCGACACCGCACTAGTAAACCGGATGGACGCACTCGTCCAGCGGATGGAGGCCATCCCTGAGGCGATCGCGGGGCTGCGCGGGCCCGGTGAGGCATGCACCGAGCCGCTTCCGGGCCCCGCGATAGGTGCGGAGGTTCCCGGCGGCTGCACGGACGCGGTGGGCCCGGACGAGTCCGATGCCCCGCTTGCCGAGCAGATCCGCCGCTTCGTCTGCGAGCGCTACGCCGCGCCGGCGCGAGGTGAGGGGAGGATGGTGTTCGAGATCACCTCGGGACAGGTCCACCGCGAGATGGATCTGCGGAACCGGATGCCCTCGGTCTGCGGCGCGCTCCGCGGCCGTCGACTCGAGGAGCGGTGCGGCATCGAGCTCATCGAGGAGATCCGCTCGGTCCGCGTCCGCGAGAACAGCGCCACCAACCGGTTTGTCTACCGGGTGAAAGAGGTGGCCGCGGCCGGCCGGAAACTGTGAAGCCCCGCAGGGGCGATTGAGAGGTATGGATCGGGCGAAAGATATCGCGGGCGGCGCGGGAATCGGGCTTGCCATCGGCGCCGGCCTGGGACTGATCTTCGGCATCATGTTTGGCCAGCTCGGCCTGGGCATCGCGCTCGGGGCCGCGTTCGGGCTGGTCTTCGGGTCCGTCGCGGAGCTGTCGAAGAGGGGCGCCGTCCTGAAGGAGTGACAGCGGGGGCTTGTCCGCGAAACGGATGAACCGTCCTTATCCGGCCGTCCGGCTATCGCGGAGAGGCCGGGTGAAGCCCGGATCGTCGAACGAGGCCCGCGATTTCTGAAAAACGGAGAATTCGATCCGGGCTCCCCACCCGGACCGCGATCGCGTTACTTGCCGCCGGTACCGCCCTGAGCGATCATCTCCCGCATCATCTTGAGGGTCTCGAGCTTCTGCTGCCCGAGCTGCATCCGCGACTCGATATACAGTATTTTCTTGTCGATCAGCCGCAGGATAATCGTGCGTGTCTGGTCCTCGTCGAGGTACTCCCACGCATGCTTCTTGAGCATTTCGCGGCACCAGCCCGTACCGCCCATCTGGTGGCCTACCATGCCCCCGTGGCCACCCATCATCTCGCCGTGCATACGGGGACTGGGAGGGCGACCGTGCATGAATAGGTTTCGGTCCGAAACTACTCATGGGTGTTCGATACGTCCTCGTCAGCCGCATCGCCATGCGAGGCGCAGGTCCGGTCCTCGATCCGGTCGATGAGCCCATCCTTGAGGTGGATCACCCGGCAGAAGTACCGGCGGTGCCAGTCCTCGTGACTGACCATCACGATCGTCTGGCCGAGCTCGCGATTGAGCCGGGTGAAGAGGTCCAGGATCGTCTTCGAGGTTGTCGAGTCCAGGTTCGCGCAGGGCTCGTCTGCGAAGAGGATCGCGGGCCGGTTCACGAGCGCCCGCGCGATCGCGACCCGCTGCTGTTCGCCGCCAGAGAGCTCGTACTGGAGGTGGTCGGCCCGGTCGGCCAGGCCCACCTGGTCCAGGATCTCGCGGGCCGTCCCGAGGTACTCATCGCGCCCGGCCCCCCGGACGAGCGACGTCAGGTAGACGTTCTCGATCGCCGAGAGCTCGCTGATCAGGGCGTAGTCCTGGAAGACGTACCCAAGCCGATTGAGGCGGAAACGCGTCCGCTCGCGGTCGGAGAGGGCGAGCACATCCACCCCGTCGATGGCCAGGGTTCCCGTGGTCGGCTGGTCGAGCAGCCCCAGGACGTGGAGCAGGGTCGACTTGCCCGACCCCGAGGAGCCCATGATCCCCACGAACTCCCCGCGTCCGATCTCGAACGAGACGCCGCCCAGCGCCCGGACGTCGACTTCACCCATCTGATAGACCCGGGAGAGGTTTTCGGCGACAATCATACCTCACTCACCCCCGTATGGCCGAGAGGATCTCCTCGCTCGCGGTGCGCCAGGCCGGCACGTACCCGGCCACGATCGAGACGATGAAGAGGCTCGCGATGCTCTGCAGGATCTGCGCCGTCTCCACGGCCGGGTAGACCGGGCCGCCGGGGAACCAGAGGGGGTACACGGTCAGGAGCCGGGTCACGACCGCGAGCAGGACAAGCCCGAGCCCGGAGCCGATCAGACACATGAACATCACCTGGAGCACGTAGGAGTTGACGATCAGCCCCTTGTCGATCCCGATCGCCTTCAGGATACCGATCTGCCGCCGGCGGTTCACGGTGTTGATGAAGACCACGATGAAGATAACCACGACCGCGATCACGAGCGAGACCCCGGTCGAGATCAGGTTGATGATCGCGAACGACTCGGTCACGTCCCCGAGGACCCCGCGCGACTTCTCCTGCCAGGTCTGGATCGGCTCCTGTATCCCGAACGCGTAGAGCCGGTTGCGGAAGGCGTCTTCGTCCCCCTCTTCGACCGTACGGATCAGTACCTGGGTCGCCTGGTTATCCAGCCCGAGGACGGAGGAGATCTCGGCACGGGTCACGTATGCCGAGGAGTCCGCGCCAACGGCGTTGGTCTGGAAGATCCCCTTGACGTAGTACCGCCGGATCTGCCCGTTCGCATAAGCGACCGTGACCGAGCTGCCGACCCTGGCACCGCCGAGAGACTCGAGCTCGTCCAGGCGCTCGTCCTCCTCGCCCGCAAGGGTCTTGCCTATCACGATCGATCCCCTGTCGCCGGGCGAGAGATATTCCCCCTCGATCATCCGGTCCGCGGTCAGGGTCACGCGGGCCTCGTCGTCGGGGTCGATACCGGTCACCGAGCGCGAGAGAGTGGTGGTCTTGAAGGTGATCGCGGCACCGGCAGTGATCCGCGGAGCGACGCCCGCGACTCCGGGGATGCGCTCGAGCCGGGACACGAGCGCGTCCGCGTTCGAAATATAGAACTCCCCCTCGCGCGGCTCCACGTTCAGGTTGCCGTAGTTGTAGTCGATCGCCTGGCGGTCGAACGAGACCACCACGCCCTGGACGATCGACGGGAGAAAGACCAGGTTCACCAGGACGAGGGCGATGATCGTCACGGTCAGCAGGAGCGTCCCCTTGTTGCCCCGGCGAAGCGAGCGTCCGGCGAGAAAGAGCGAGACCCGGAGCCCATCGAGCATGTATCCTAGGCGCTCCGTCGCCGCCAGAACAAGAGGGCCGCCGCCGCCAGCAGCACCACCACCGCCGCAACCACGATGATCGACGTGTATCCCTCGTTGTCGGTCACGTCGAGGGTCAGCGGCTCGGTGATCGTGTGCTCGCCCTCCTCGTCTTCGTACGTGGTCGAGAGTATGTAGGCCAGAGATCCGCTCTCCTTCGCGACCAGGTTGAAGACGGCCGGGGCATCGTTGCCGGGTTCGACCGTGCCGATGAACGATTCGTTGTTGCCCTGGAGGGGCAGGTCGATCCGGGCTCGCACCGAGTTCGCGTCGTCCGTGCCCGTGTTCTCGAGGCGGGCAAGGAGGGTGAAAGCCTGCCCCTGCTCGACCCGCACCGGGTCGGTTGTGAGCGAGGCGAGCCCGAGCACCGCCCGGCCCCGGACGAGCACGGCGAGAGACTCGTTCTGCCGTCGCGAGCTGCCGTCGGGGAGGCCGTAGTCGAGGGTCGCCCCGATCGGCAGGAGGCCGATCGGGAGGTCGCGGTCGGTCGTGAATGCGAGCGTGATCGGGTGAATCTCGCCGGGCCCGAGCCGTGCGACGTAGTGCGTCCCGGGGCTCGCGAGGCCGATCGACGGGGCGGAGGCGTTGACCGTCAGCACGACGTCGGTCGCAGTTGCGCCGCCGCGGTTGACCATCGAGAGGTTCACCGTGAACGGGTCCCCCGGGGAGACTGCGTCCGGCACGGACTTCTCGAGGGCAAGCGCGGGCCTGGCGAGCTGGCCGATCTGGGTGCCGACGTTCACCACGACCGGGTACCGGACCGTTTGGCCCTGCGCCGTCCGGACCCAGACCTCGGGGAAGTAGACGCCGGCAGTCGACGGCGCTCCAACGTGGAACGTGATCGGGACGGACTGGCCCGGACCGATGAGGCCGATACCCGCGTAGTCGCCGGAGAGGACGGTCAGGTCGGTGGTGTGCAGGCGCACGGACTCGACCACGGGGTCGCTGGCGGACGCGTTGGCACCGGTCGGCAGGCTCCCGCTATTCGCGATCGTGACAGTCAGGAGGCCGTCGCCGCCCGGGGCGAGCACGTCCGGTGTGACGCGGTAGTCAGTCACCATCACGCCAGCGGTACAGCTGCCGCTCAGAACCCCGATGAGGAGGGCTGCGACGGCGAGTACGAAGAGGCGGGTCATGCGTGTTTTTCGACGGGATATCCGGCGTTCTTCCAGGCGGCGAAGCCGCCGAGCACATTCGCGACAGGGCCGATTCCGTGTGCCGCGAGCATGCTCGCCGCGAGGTTCCCCTTGTACCCCACGTCGCAGTGGGTCGCGACCAGCCGGTCGCGCGGGATCTCGTTGATGCGGTTGGCGAGCTCGCCCACGTAGACGTGGATCGACCCCGGTATTGCCCCCTGCTTGACCCGGTGGTTGCCGTCGCGGACATCGAGGACCGTGACCTCGCCGAGGCGGTCGTGGAGGTCGTGGACGGTCCAGACGGGGATCTGGTGCACCGGGCGGCCCGAACGGAACCAGGAGACGAAGCCGCCGCCGAGGTACCCGGCCAGGTTGTCGTACCCGAGCCGGACGAAGTGAGCCACAACGCGGTCGAGGTCGAGGTTGAAGTCGTCGACGAGCGCTATCGGCCGGTCGTAGTCGAGGACCCAGCCCATGAAGGCCGTCAGCCCCTCGCGCCAGAGGCTGATGCTCCCCGGCACGTGGCCCGCGCCGAACGCGGTCGGCGACCGGATGTCCACGACCTGCATCCCGTCGAGGTCTGCCGCGCCGAGCGGCCGGAGCGGCCACCGTTCGGGCGGGGAAGGAGGCCCGGCCCGGTTCAGCTCCTCCATCCGGCGGAAGTACGGCGGCCGGTAGGTCAGCTCGCCGGACTTCTCGGCGATAAAGGTCTCGCGGTCCATCGCGAGGTATGGGTTGGTGGCACGCTCGTACCCGATGGTCGAGAAGGGCAGGTCGCGGATCCCGACCCCGCAGACCGACCCCGCACCATGGGCCGGGTAGACCACTGTGCCGTCGGGGAGCGAGAGGAGCCGGTCGTGAAGCGAGTCGTGGAGCGCCGCCGCGTTGGCACGCAGGTCGTCGCTCATGAGATCGGTCCGGCCGACCGAACCGACGAAGAGCGCGTCCCCGGTAAAAACCATGTACGGGTTTCCGTCATCGTACAGGACGTAGGAGAGAGACTCGGCCGTATGCCCGGGCGTTTCGAGCGCGGCGACGGTGAGGGGGCCGAGCTCCAACCGGTCCCCGTCGTGGGTCGGCGTGCCGTAGCCGAAGTCGAGGCGGGCGCCGTGATATATCGTGGCCCCGGTCCGCCGGGCGAGCTCGGGCGAGCCGACCAGGTAGTCCTCGTTCCGGTGCGTCTCGAAGATACGGGTGATCGTCGCCTCGTGGGCTGCTGCCCGCTCAAGGTAGATACCACAGTCCCGCCGCGGGTCTATCACGGCCGTCTCGCCGTCCCCCCCGAAGAGGTAGGACTGGTGGGCCAGCCCCTCCGACCTGATCGTCTCAAAGAACATGTACACTCCCCGGCCTGCACGGGTACCGGTTACCCTGGTTTGAACTCCCGCGTGGAAGGTATTAAAACCCTCGCGACGTCCCCCTGCCGCCGTCGCATCCGCAACGCTGATACCGTCCGGCGATGAGGAAGTGAGTACGAACCGGCGTCCCGTGGTGGGAGGCGCCGGGGAATAAGCCTCATGACTCGACAGACCTTCCGGGGACACCGTGCCGTCGTTGCCGCGCTGCTCCTCATACTTCTGGCCGGTGCCACGCTCGCACCGGCCGCCGCGGCCGGTTCCGCCGCAGCGGGTGCGCCTGAGCTGATCGAGTCGTCGGTCCTCGCCTACGCCGACGGCAGCAGCACGATCCTCTCGACACAGCTCGCCGAACGCGTGCGGGAGGGCGATCCCGTCCAGATCCTCGGTCTCGCCGGCCCCGAGGCACGGTCCTACGTCTACGTCCAGCTCGCGCCCGGGACCCCGACCTCGGTCCTCGACTCCCGCCTCTCGGGGATCATCGACCGCGACGAGCGGAATCGGCTCGTCACGGCGCGGGTGACTGTGGACGAGCTCGCCGTCCTTGCGCACCTCAAGGGGGTCCGGCACGTCCGCGAGGTCGACCGGCCCCTGGTCGCTGCCGGGAAAACCATGAGCGCGGGGGATGCGGTCATCCGCGCGAACGAGCTCCGGGCCCGAGGGCTCACGGGCGCCGGCGTCAGGATCGGCGTGATCTCGGACGGCGTCGTCGGCCTCTCCACGGCGCAGGCGAGCGGCGACCTCGGCCCGGTCCGGATTCTCTCCAACGACCAGGGCGGTAACGAGGGGACCGCGATGCTCGAGATCGTCCACGACGTCGCGCCCGGTGCGGAGCTCTGCTTTCACGACCACGGGGACAGCGTGCTCGGGTTCAACCGGGCCGTGGACACCCTGGTCGCGGCAGGCTGCACCGTGATCGTCGACGACGTGGCCTGGCCCCGCGAGCCGTTCTTCGAGCACGGGGTGATCGCCACCCACCTCGCGGAACTCCTCGCGAGCCATCGCCTCGTGTACGTCACGGCCACGGGCAACTACGCGCGCCAGCATTTCCAGGGAGCGTTCGTCGACGACGGCGAGGGGTTCCACGACTTCTCGGGGACCGGCTCGGACCGGCCGTTCCTCTACGCTGACGTTCCGTCCGGCGAGGAGCTCCGGGTGGTGCTCCAGTGGGACGAGCCCTTCGGTTCGGCCGGCGACGATTTCAACCTCTACCTCTGCGACGCCCAAGAGGGCGACGTGCTCCGCGCTTCCACGACCCGGCAGACCGGCGGTTCGGACCCGCTCGAATCGATCACATGGACCAACACGGGCGGAGACCGCGAGGTCGCGATCGTGGTCCTGCACGCGGGCGGCACAGGCGAGGCACAGACCCTCGAGGTGTACGCCTACCCGTCGATCGGGGCCGAGGTCGGCCGTGAGAACCTGGTCGCGGCCGACGGGATCTACGGCCACCAGGCCGTCCCCGACGTGGTCGCGGTCGGCGCCGTCGGCGCGCTCAGCCCCGGGGAGATCGAGCCGTTCTCGTCGAACGGCCCCGTGACGCACCTCTTCCCAGCCCGCGCTGTCATCCAGAAGCCCGATGTCTGCGGTCCCGACCGGGTCGCCGTATCGGGGGCCGGTGGGTTCAAGAAGGTCTTCGTGGGGACCTCGGCCGCATCGCCGCACGCGGCCGCTCTCTGCGCGCTTGTCTGGGCCGCCCGGCCCGACCTCTCTGCCGCTCAGGTCCGCGCCGCTCTCTACTCGTCAGCGGTCGACCTCGGCGCGGCGGGCCGCGACCACGTGTACGGCTGGGGCCGGGCCGACGGCGCCGCGATGTGGGCCCTCGTGAGCGCGCTCGCGCCGACACCGGTCCCGGTCGTAACGGTTTTGCCCGCGACTCCGCCCCCGGTACAGGCTGCAGTGACGACTGCGCCGGCGACGCCGATCCCCGTGGTAGTGACAACACGTTCGCCGTTCGGAAAGCGCTATACGATCGGCGATCTCGCCGGACGGACCGTCGGCACGGGCTCGATCTTCGCCCCCGGGCCGGGCTCGACCGTCCGGGGTTCGCCGACAGTCGCTCCGGCCACGGACCCGCTCAGGCCCCCCGCCCGCCCGTTCGTCCGCTGGTACCCGGCCGCGCGATGGGCGTCGATGGGGCGGTGAGAAAGGCCGGGGGATCGGCTATATCCCCTCCCCGCGCTCACCTATCCGGGTATGACGTCCGACCGCGAACAGGCGATCTTCGAGGCCGGGATCAAGCTCGGCGCGCTCTATCACCAGTGGGTCGGTACCCCGATCTCGCCCCAGACGGCGGAGGTGATCGAGGAGGCGATCGAGCAGGCCGTCGGTCTCCAGCCGTTCGTTGAGGAGATCACGGTCCAGCTCGACACCCGGCGCATGCGCCCGAACGAGTTCGGGTACAGCGAGCTCTCGGGCCTGATGTTCGAGGTCGAGATCATGACCCGGTGCAACGGCGCCTCCTGCCGCGCCCGGCTCGCGCCCCACGACGATTATCCCATGATGGTGATCCTCTCCTGCCATGACGCCCCGCCGGTTCCCGATAACGGATAACCACATCCACATCGATCCCCTGAACGGTCGGGGGATCGAGGCCGCGAAAGAGTTCTACCGGGCCGGCGGGACCCACCTCTTCCTCGTTGCGAAGCCCTCCTGGTCGTTCGGCGTCGCCCCCTCGTCCGGCGAGGACTACCGCCCCGTCTTCGAGGCCACGCTCGGCGTCGCCGACGAGGTGCGCGCCATCGGCCTCGGGGTCTTCGTCGTGCTCGGCGTCCACCCGGCCGAGATCACGTACTTCGCCGAACGGCGACCGCCCGCGGAGTCCGCCCGGATCATGGCCGAGGGACTCGACCTGGCGGCCTCGTACGTCCGCGAGGGCCGGGCCGTCGCGCTCAAGAGCGGCCGGCCGCACTACGACGCGGGCCCCGAGGTGGCCGAAGCGTCGAACCGCGTCCTCGCCCACGCCCTCGAGCTCGCCGCCCGGACGGACTGCGCCCTGCAGATCCACGCCGAGAGCGGCCCGTGCGAGGACGTGGTCGGGATGGCCCGGCAGGCCGGCATGGACCCGGCCCGCGTGGTCAAGCACTTCGCCGACCCCGGGACGCCGCTCGTGCCGTCCTTCGTGGCGCGGCACGAGGCGATCCCGGAGGCCGCCACCTCCGGCCGCGGGTTCATGCTCGAGTCCGACTACATGGACGAGCTCTCCCGGCCGGGAGCTGTGGTCGGCCCGAAGTCCGTGCCCCGCACCTCCCTCCGCCTCCTCGCGTCCGGCGCGCTCGACGAGGAGGCGCTCGCCCGCTGCCACGTCAAGACCCCGTCCCGGGTCTACGGCGTCGAGATCGCGCTCTGAGCCGGAACGGGCCGGTACGGTCATTTTTTTAACGACGGGGGGCAATTGGATGAGCAGTATGTATATGAAGGTCCACCGCGCCCGCGGCGAGGGAGAGGTCGTGGCGGTTTGCGACGACGAGCTCATAAACCGGACGCTCCGGCACGGCGAGGCCAAGGTGCCGATATCGGACTCGTTCTACGGCAACCGGCCCGTGACCGACGATGAGGTCCGCGAAGCCCTCCTGGGCGCCTGTAACATCAACCTCTTCGGCCACCGGGCCGTCGCGCTGGCGCGGGAGCTGGGGCTCGTGGACGAAGCCTGCTGCCTTGTGATCGACGGCGTCCCGCACGCCCAGGTCTATCTCCTCTGAAATGGCAGACATCCGGGAAGCGTTCTGTCCGCGCTGCGGCGGCCCCGCCGGCGAGGCAAGAGACGGACTCTGCGGCAGATGCCGGCTTGCCGAAACCCGCTGGCTCGAGTGCGAACCCCGGGCGGTCCACACCTACTGCCCGAGCTGCGGCGCCCAGAAGAGCGGCCAGCTCTGGACCGACTCCGAGCAGGAGCGGCAGGAGATCGGGCCTGGCCTGGCCCTCTCTGCTCTCCGGCTCCATCCCGAGGTCCGCCGGCCGCAGTTCGAGGTCGGGATCCGCGAGATCTCGGCCAACCGGTCGGTGGCGGACGTCGCGGTCACGGGCACCCTCTACGGCGAGCCTATCAGCGACCGCTGCAGGGTTGAGCTGGTCTGGAACAAGGAGCAGTGCGACCGATGCAACCGGATCGCGGGCTCGTACTACGAGGGGATCGTCCAGGTCCGCGCGACGGACCGGCACCTGACCGACCGCGAGCTCGATGCCGCGACCCGGATCGCCCACGAGACCGAGGCCTCCATGCAGGGCGAGGGGGCCCGGCTCAGCTACATCTCGGACCTGAAGGAGACGAAAGACGGTCTCGACATCGTGGTCGGGTCGCAGGCGATCGGGCTCGCTATCTCCCAGGCGGTCTCGCAGCGCCTCGGGGGGCGGTACACGACCCACCCGAAGCTGGTCGGCGAGAAGGCCGGCCGGCCGATCTACCGGGTAACCTACCTGGTCCGGCTCTACCCGTTCCTCCGCGGGGACGTGATAGAGGTCGGGGGGGCCGACCTCGAGATCGTCTCGGTCGAGAGCAATCACGTCCGCGGGGTCGATCTCGCGACGGGCCGGCCCAGGACCGTCCGGGACGAGGAGCCGAAGCGGCTGATCGGCCACGGGTCGGACGCGACGGGGGCGCTCGTCACGCACCTCGATCATGGGATGCTCGGGCTGATCGACCCCGTGACCAGCGCCGCCGTCGAGGTGCCCCGCCCGTCCTGGCTGAACGTCGAGGCCGGCGCGCAGGTCCGGATCCTCCGCGACCGCGAACGGCTCGTGGTCCTGGGGTGATCGCGTGCGGACCAGGCGGTGCCCGGCGAAAGACCTCGGTGCGCGCGCCACGGCGGAGTGGGTCGATACATCGCGGCGGCCATTCGTTGATGGCGGCACGGCCTGGATCCCCGTCCGCGACGGGTACGCATGGGACGAGGATCTCCCCGAGCGGTCGAACCCGGCCGTGCGGGGGTACCAGCGCCTCGGCGACCTGGTCCTCTTTCACGGCCCCCGGCCGGGCGACGCGGCTGTCCGCGATGCGATCGCCCGCTGCTCGCCGCGCGGCGTGCTCTGGGTCCGGGGCCACGCGGGCGCCGAGCGGGCGCCCGCCGTCGAGCTGCTCCGGGGCGTGGCCGGCGAGGTCGTCTGTCGCGAGAACGGCCTCATCTACCGGCTCGACCCTTCGAAAGTGATGTTCTCGGGGGGCAACCGCGAGGAGAAAGGGCGGCTCGCCCGAATGGTCCGGCCCGGCGAGCGGACGGCCGACCTCTTCGCCGGGATCGGGTACTTCACCCTCTCCGCCGCCCGCGCCGGGGCCAGCGTCCACGCCATGGAGATCAACCCGGTCGCGTTCGGCTACCTCGAAGAGAACCTCGCGGCGAACGGGCTCGCCGACCAAGTCGAGGCCGACTGCGGGGACTGCCGGGACCTCCTCAGGGGCGTGTACGACCGGCTCGTACTCGGGCACTTCGAGGCGCCGGCCTTCCTCAGGGACGCCCTCGCCCACGTCCGACGGGGAAGCGCGCTCCACGTCCACGGAGTCGAGCGTTCCCTTGGCGAACTCGGCCCGGAGCTCGCCCGGACGGCCGCAGACTGCGGCTTCGCCGTCGCATCCTCGTGCCGGCCGGTGAAGACCTGCGGACCCGGGCGCATCCACACGGTCCACGACATGGTGATCCTGTGACGCTCCAGACACTCGAGGGAAAGGAGGTCGTGCTCGCCGTCACGGGCTCGATCGCGGCCGTCGAGACGGTCCGGCTCGCCCACGAGCTCCGGCGGCGCGGGGCCATGGTCCAGGCCGTCCTCTCGGGAGCGGCCGCGCGGATCGTCTGTCCTGATGCACTCACCTACGCGACAGGCCGGCCCGCGATCACGGAGATCACGGGGCTCGTCGAACACGTGCAGTGGTGCGGCGAGGGCGGGCGCGCCCACCTCCTGCTGGTCGCGCCCTGCACGGCGAACACCATCGGGAAGATCGCGTGCGGCATCGACGACACGCCGGTTACGACCTTCGCGACGACCGCGCTCGGCAGCGGGCTACCCGTCGTGGTCGTGCCGGCCATGCACGAGACGATGTACCGCCACCGCGCGGTCGTCGAGAACCTCGAGCGGCTCGTCGCGTACGGAGTGACAGTCGTGCCCCCGCGGATCGAGGAGGGGCGTGCGAAGATCGCGGCGAACGAGGTGATCGTGCTCGAGGCCGAGCGGGCCGTCAACCCGAAACCTCTCGCCGGCCGGCGGGTGCTGATCACGAGCGGGCCGTGCTGCGAGACGGTCGATGACGTCCGCGTGCTCACGACCCGTTCGACCGGCCGGATGGGCCGGGCGCTCGCGCTCGAGGCGTACCGGCGCGGGGCCGAGGTCACGGTCGTCCACGCGGACAGGTTTCCATGCGTCCGGAACGTGCGGGCCGTCTCGGCGGGGGAGCTTCGCGATGCCGTCCTCTTGTACGGCGAGGCCGAAGGGATCGACATCTACGTCTCGGCCGCCGCGATCTCGGACTTCACCCCCGAACGGTTTCCGGGGAAGCTCCCGAGTGGGACGCCGGCAATCCTCGCGCTCGAGCCCCTGCCGAAGGTGATCGACGAGGTGATTTCGCGGTACGCCCCGCTCACGGTCGCATTCAAGCTCGCCGAGGACGCAGACGCGCAGGCCGGCATGCTGCTCGAGCGGGGGGCCTCGCTCGTGGTCGCGAACACCCCCGAAACAATGGGCGCGGCCGGCGGGACGTTCGCCCTGCACTCGCACCGCAATATCCGAGTGATCGAGGGGAGCAAGGAGGAGGTGGCCGCGGCCATATGGTCGAGCGTACCCTAGCCTGGTCCCCGGGCCACATCTCGGGCTACTTCCGTCGGTGCGCCGGCCCGGACCTGGCGGCAACGGGTTCTATCGGCGGCGGGATCGTGATCGCGGAGGGGGTAACCGTCGAGGCCGTCAGGTCGGACACGCCCTGCGTCCGGGTCATGGTCGCCTCCCCCGACGGTCGGAAGACCACTGCAGAGGGCTCGCCTCCGGTCGAGTACCTGATGGACCGGCTCCGCGCACCGGCCGCGCTCACGACCCGCTCCACCCTCCCGATCGGGGCCGGGTTCGGGCTCTCGGCCGCGGCCCTGCTCGCGTCCGGCGCGGCCCTTTCGGCTCTCCACGGCCTCGAACTCACGCGGGACGAGGTTGCGGCAGCCGCGCACGAGGCCGAGATCCGGTTCCGGACCGGCCTCGGGGACGTCGCGGCCGCGCAGGGGGGCGGGGTCGTGGTCCGGCGGGGGCCGGGTGTGGGGGCCGAGATCCTCCGATTCCCATCGGACGACCCGGTCTACGCGGTCTTGTTCGGCCCGATCCCGACCCCCGGGGTCCTCGACTCGGACGACGCGATGGCGCGGGTCCGGGCGGCCTTTCCCGCCGCGGAGCCGCGGAACCTCGCGGAACTCATGCGGGCCTCGCGGAGCTTCGCCGATGCGAGCGGGCTCGTAACGGAGCGGGTTGGCGCCGCGCTTGCCGCCTGCGACGACGCCGGGGTCCCGGCGTCGATGACCATGCTCGGCGACGGCGTCTTCGCGATGGGGCCGGCGGCCGAGGACGCCCTCGCCAGCTTCGGCCGAGTCCGCCGGCTGCACATTGCCGCCGGGGGCTTCCGTCTCCTTGAGGCC
>CAYWVY010000001.1:29542-73110 GCA_964461885.1 uncultured Methanospirillum sp.
AACACGGCGGCCCTCGCCGCGCGGGAGTGCGCGGCTCTCCAGCAGGCCACCGGCTGCTCCGTCGAGGTGAACCTCTTTCACCGGACTCCGGAGCGGATGGCGAAGATCGCGGCCCTCCTCGGACGGCAGGGCGTATCCGTCCTCACGGGGGAGGCCGAACGGCTCCTCCCGCTCGCCCACGACCGCGCCCTCTGCCTCCCGCACGGGATTGGCGCGGCCGACCTCGTGCTCGTGCCGCTCGAGGACGGGGACCGGTGCGAGGCCCTCCGGGCAGCAGGAAAGACAGTGGTCACCATCGATCTCAACCCGCTGTCGCGCACGGCGCGGACCGCGACCCTGACGGTCGTGGACGAGCTGACCCGCGCTCTTCCGCTGATCACGGAGGCGTACGGCGCCCTGACAGACGACGAGGCGGACGAACTGGTCCGGGATCTCGACAATCATTATCTCTTGCAGGCCGCAATAGCTGAGATCGTTCGGGGGCTGGAGCGTGCTCTGGATTGAAAAATACCGCCCCGCGACCTTCTGCGGGATTATCGGCCAGGACCGGGCCGTCGCCCTGCTGCAGTCTGCAGCGGAGCGGCGGAGCCTCCCGCACCTTCTCCTGACGGGACCGGCCGGCTCGGGCCGGATGTGTGCCGTGCGCTGTCTTGCCGCCGAGCTCTATGGCGAGCACGCGGACGAGAACACGACCGTGATCGCGACCGGCGACCTCTTCGCAGAGGGGCGCGCCTACCTCGAGGCCGACGAGCGGTTCGCGCACCTCTACCGCAAGGACGAGAGCGTCCTCTCAAACGTGAAGCGGATCGTGCGGACCTACGCCGCGATCCGCCCCCTCGATGCCGAGTTCAAGCTGATGGTTTTCTCCGAGGCGGACGCCATGCCGGCCGAGATGCAGCAGGCGCTCCGGCGGACCATGGAGCGGTACTCGCGGACCTGCCGGTTCATCTTCATCACGGCCCGGCAGTCGGCGATCCTGCCGCCGATCGCGTCCCGCTGCCTCCCGGTCGTCTTCCGCCCGCTTCCGACGGAGGCCGTGACCGAGCTCCTCCGCAGCATCCTGGCGGCCGAGGGGTCCTGCACGGTCTCTGAGGACGACCTCGGGATGATCGCAGCGGCGGCCCGCGGCGACGTCCGCCGTGCCGTCATGCTCCTCGAGATCGCGGTCAGGACGGGTGCTCCGCCCTCGTTCAAGGAGACCGGGTCGGAGCGGGAGGCCCGGGCCGTCCTCGAAGCGGCCGGCGCGGGCGATATGATCGAGGCGCAGCGGGTCGCGGAGTCGCTCCTGATCGACGACGGCCTCTCCGGGCGCGAGCTCCTGCTCGAGCTGCGGAAGGCGGCCCGTCGCAGCGCGAACGACCCGGCCCTTGCGATCGCACTCGCCGAGACGGACGTGGGGCTGGCCGGTGGAGCGAGCGAGTTCGTCCAGGTCGGGGCCCTGCTCGCCCGCCTGTCGGAGGTGTGCCGGTGACGGAGAAGGTCCAGCGCCACTACGACGAGATGGCCGAGATCTACGACCGGCGGTACGATCAGGGGCCGGGCCGCTCGTACCACGCGCACCTCTCCGAGAAGGTGATGGACTTGCTCCCGCCGGGCGGCCGGCTGCTCGACATCGGCTGCGGCACGGGCCTCTTTGTCGAGCGATACTGCGAGCGGGGCGGCCGGGCGGTCGGTCTCGATCTCTCGCCGAAGATGATCGAGCGCGCCCGTGATCGGTGCCGCTCGGCGGAGTGGAC
Source organism: uncultured Methanospirillum sp. (assembly GCA_964461885.1). Classification (GTDB taxonomy): domain Archaea; phylum Halobacteriota; class Methanomicrobia; order Methanomicrobiales; family Methanospirillaceae; genus UBA288. Next base: position 31,279 of record CAYWVY010000001.1, read on the forward strand.
CGTCGGGACGGGTGAGGCCCTGCCCTTCCGCGACGACGTCTTCGACGCAGTCTCGAGCCTGCTCGCCTTCTCGTACTTCCGCGACCCCGACCGGATGCTCGCCGAGGTCCTGCGCGTGCTCCGGCCCGGCGGCCGGCTCTCGCTCTGCACGCTCGGCCGGAACTTCCTGACCGCGGGCCTGCCCGCGATCCACACTCTCGGCGAGATCGCCCGCGTCCGGCAGGTCGGCATGGGCAGTTTCGGCGAGCACTACTACACCGAGCGCCAGATGGAGGATCTCTTCACGCGGGCCGGGTTCGGAGACGTCCGGGTCAGGCGCTGCTCGTTCGCGCACCTGAACCTGACCCCGCAGGTGTACGAGTTCGCGCGGAAGGTCGAGCCGATCGTCGAACGCCGGTTCCCGTACCTGGCCTACAACGTCGTCGCAAGCGGGCGAAAGCCTCACCGCGAGACGCGGCGTTAGCCGCGGCGGGCCGCGAGGCGGGCCTTGACCCGCTCCTTCTTCTCGATCGCGGCGAGGGCAGCCGTCTCGACCTTCGCCTGCATGGCAGCGACGTCCCCCGTGCGCTTGTCCACGACCTTCTTGAGAGGCGTGTACGCCGACTCGCGGAACCGCGGGGTGAAGTCGGTCTCCCGGCCGTCCGTGACGAGCACGGCCGACGGAACGCCCGTCTCGACCCGGCCGACCTCGGCGCAGCGGACTCCGGCGGCGCGGATGACCCCGGCGATGGCCGAAATCGCGTCGGGCGGCGCCCCGATCAGGAGCGAGTCCAGGGAGACGCCGAGTGGGTCGATCCCGAGCTCGTCGAGCATGGCCCCGACGACCTCGTCGACGAGCGGCCGGACGGTCTCCTCCTCAACCACGATCCGGCAGCCGGCGGTCGCGGCCATCTCGTGGACGTCCCCGCGAAGACCACCGTTCGTGACGTCGGTCATGGCGTGAACCGAGTCCAGGACCGGGCTCTCGACCAGGGCCTGGCAGGCGTAGAGGAACTGGAGGTTGATGGTCCGGTCCACGACGTCCGCGTGGCCCGAGTAGAGTGCGGCCGTCGCGATAGTGCCGCCGCCGGCTCCCTCCGTCATGAGCAGGGTGTCGCCAGGGGCAAGGCCGCGCCTCGCCGTCAGGTGGCGCGCGACTCCGACCGTGCCGACGCAGCCGGTCATGCGCGAGCCGAGGACCATGTCGCCACCGATGCGAAGAGTCGAGCCCGAGACGAGCGGGACGCCGACCGAGTCGCCGACGGCCGTTATCCCGGCCGTATACTCGAAGATCTTCGCGACGTCCCCGTCGTCCGCGACGTGGATGTCCGAGAAGAGGAGGATGGGCTTGGCGCCCATGACGTAGACGTCCCGGAGCGTGGCGCGGGTCGCGTGGAAGCCCGCGAGGAACGGGAAGTCCGAGAGGCGCGAGTGCATCCCGTCGACCGTGCAGCAGACGTACCGGTCGCCGATGGAGACCACGCCAGCGTCGTCCATCTGGTCGACCCCCACCTCCGCCCCGCTCGCGCCGATGATCCGGGCGATCTGCCGGTGGGCGAAAAAATCGCCCGTGCCGCGCGACCCGACGCCGAACTCACCCATGCCTACGCCCGCGGCGGCGGTCTCGAAGAGGTCCCCCGGAAGGTCGTGGGTCAGCAGCGCCTCGTCCACGACCGCCCGGGCGAAGGCGGCTGCATACGTCTCGTCCACGTCCTTGATCCGGCGGACATGGGCCGCGAGCGCCTCCTCGATCCGGTCCCGATCCTCGCCCGCGCGGAGACGCCGCCGGACGAACTCCTCGACGTCCATCAGGACCGCTCCGGGCCGGCAAGCCGCTCGAGGGCCCAGGCCATGTTCCGGCCGAGGGTCCGCATGGTCTGGACTCCCTCCGCGTCGGCGTCGACGTCGCCGGGGGCGAGCCCGATCCCGACGTTCCAGTACGAGGAGCCGACCACGACCATCTCGCTGATCAGGAAGAGGTGGTTGAGCGTGTCAAAGGCGTGGATGCCCCCCGAGCGCCGGTTCACGACGACGCCGGCCCCGACCTTTCGACGGAGCAGGCCGCCGTTCGCGCCCGCGACGTACCCGGCCCGGTCGATAAGGGCCTTCATCTCGCTCGTGACGTCGGCGTAGAACGTCGGGGAGCCGAGCAGGATCCCGTCGGCGCCGAACATGGTCTCGATGAAACCGTTCATCTCGTCCGTGTCGTTGACGCAGCGGCGATCCCGCCGTTCGAAGCACTTCTGGCAGGCAAGACAGCCCCGGAGCGGCCGGCCCCCGACGTGGACAAGCTCGGTCTCAATCCCGGCGGCCTCGAGCTCCTCGAGCGCGTACCCGAGCAGGCGTGCGGTGTTGCCGTCCCGCTTCGGGGACCCGTTGAACGCGGCGACCTTCATGGTTCCTCGTCCCATGATTGACGCGGAGGGGGTATAAAGGCCGGCCCGGCGTCTCGTTGGGAGCCTGGAATTGGGCGGGCAGCAGGAGGGACGGTCGAGTCCGCGGAGCAGTACAACAGGATCGGGAAGGAGACCGGGTGCTTCGACCGGATCTTCCAGAGGTTCCAGCGGCTCCATACCGGGGTGGAGTACCGGGGGACGGGGATCGGCCTCGTCGTGGTCAAGAAGATCGTCGAGCGGCACGGTCTGGCTCGAGCCGACACCCGGCGAGGGGACGATCCTCTTCTTCATCCTCCCGGCCGCATGAGCAGGCGAGGGGTTGGCGCGGCCGGCGGCACGAGCCCGCCCCCAAACATATCGAAAGAAAAATATGCCGCCCGGACTGTTACTGGATATGATCTTAAGGTCCGGGCCGTCGATTCGCTGTTTACACGAATCCCGTTCCGGCGGGAGAGACCCCCATGGCACACCCTACGATCTCCCTCGACGCCATCCGCCAGCCCGCGTTCCTGTACGACGCTGACGGGGTCGTCTCCGCCGCGAACCGGGCCGCCGAACGGCTTGTGGGCAGGTCCCCCGTCGGCCTCTCGGCGGAGGGGCTCGCTGAACAGCTCGGGCTCCGCCTCTCCGACGGCCGTCCTCGGGCGTTCTGCGGGGACACGGTGCGGCAGGCGCTCCTCGGCGAGGAGTCGACGCCGCTGAAGGGGGAGGCTACCGCCGCCGACGGCTCAGTGATCGCCGTGCTGGTCACCACCTCCCCGATCGGAGGCGACGGCCGAACCGAGGGGGCCCTTTCGGTCTGGCACGACGTGACCGAGACAGAGCGGGTAGAACGAAAGCACGCCTTCCACGCACTTCTCCTCGACCGGATCCACGACGCCGTGATCGCGACCGATACGGATCTTCGCGTCACGGCCTGGAACCGCGCGGCCGAAGACCTCTATGGCTGGACTGCGGAGGAGGCGATCGGCCGGTTCGCCCGTGAGGTGACGGGAGCCGTCACCTCCGAGGCGGAACGGCAGGAGCACCTCGCGCAGCTCGGCCGGGAAGGAGCCCTGCAGCACCGGATCCTCCAGCACCACCGCGACGGCCGTCTCCTGGTCGTCGACGGACGCTCCGCGCCCATCCGCGATTCGATCGGGACGCTGGTCGGGTACGTCGCCGTGAACCGCGACGTGACCGAGCGGGAGCGGCTGCGCGAAGAACTCGCTGAGACCGAGGCGAAGTACCGCAACCTGGTCGAGCTCGCCCCGGACGCGATCCTGATCCACTGCGACGGGACGATCGTCTTTGCGAACCCGGCGGCTGTTGCCATGCTCGGCATCGACGGCCCGGACGAGATCGTCGGCCGGCAGATCCTCGATATCGTCCATCCCAGGACACGGGAGCACGTGGAATGGAACATCGAGGCGGACCTGCGCGGCGAGCGGAGCCCGCTCACCACGGTGGACATCCTCCGCCCCGATGGGACGACGATCACGGTGCAGGGGCGCGGGGCCATGATCCCGTACGGCGGGCATCCCGCGATCCAGGTGGTCCTCCGCGACGTCACCGAGGAGATGCGGGCCGAGGCCGCGCTTCGCGAGAGCGAGGAGCGGCTGCGGAACGTGCTCGCCCTCTCGCTCGATGCCATTTACCGGAAGGACCTCGTCACCGGTCGCTACGACTACATCAGCCCGGTCAACGAGCAGATCACCGGCTACTGCCCGGAAGAGTTCGCGACCTTCTCCCTGGAGGCGTACGATGACATGGTTCACCCCGAGGACCGCGCCCGGGTCAGGGATGCCCTCACCAGGCGGCGGGGGAGCCACAGCGGAACGATCGAGTACCGGTTCCGGTGCCAGGACGGGAGCTACCGCTGGCTCGCGGACCACTTCCTGGCCCAGACGGATGAAGAAGGTCGGCCGCGCTCGGTCACCGGCGTGGTCCGCGATGTCACAAAGCAGTGGGAGGACCAGGAGTCCATCCTGCGGTTCGCCGACGACCTGAAACGGTCGAACGAGGAGCTGCAGCGATTCGCGTACGTGGCGAGCCACGACCTGCAGGAGCCGCTGCGGTCCATCGTCTCGTTCTCGCAGCTCCTCGAGCGGAGGCTGGCCGGTCACGCGGACAAGGACGTCGGGGAGTTCCTGGAGTTCATCATCGAGGGCGGCGTCCGCATGCAGGCCCTGATCCTGGACCTGCTCCAGATCTCCCGGCTCGAGACGCAGGCACGGCCCCCGCAGCCGACCGACGCGGGACAGATCGTCGCCAGCGTCCTCTCCTCGCTCGAGACCGCGATCTGCGAGGCCGGCGCAACGATCGCGGTCGGCCCGATGCCGACGGTCATGGCCGATCGGACGCAGCTCGAACAGGTCTTTTCGAACCTGGTCGGCAACGCCCTGAAGTACCGCCGGCAGGAGGTGCCGCTCGAGATCCGCATCTCCGCAGACCGGACGAACGGGTCCTGGCAGTTCGCCGTGGCAGACAACGGGATCGGGATCGAGGCCCAGTACTTCGAGCGCATCTTCGTGATCTTCCAGCGCCTTCACACGAAGGAACGGTACGAAGGGACGGGGATCGGCCTTGCCGTGGTCAAGAAGATCGTCGAACGGCACGGCGGACGCTGCTGGGTGGCGTCGGAACCGGGCGAGGGGTCGACTTTCTTGTTCACCCTCCCCGCGGCCTGATCCACTGTCATTCACGATTGTCTGAGGTGGGGATACCCCCGGTACCCTGTCTCGCCGGCCCTGCATCGATCCGCTTGTCGGGCGATCCCGGATTTGGAACGGTCCGACCCTATTGCATTCGCACGGGCCCTGGTGAGCGTGACGGCCCTCCTGAAATGGGCCGGCGTGACTCCGTCCTCGCGGCCGTTCAAGAGTCGACGCGGACCAGTCCCCCCGCCCCCTTCCGGCGGGCGAGATCTATTCGCCCGCGTTGCCGAAGGACGCCCCGGCGCTCGCAACCCTGTACCGGGTGGCCGTCATCGCCACGTGCTTTTTTCTCATTTGGTACGGGGCCTGTACCCGGGAGACGATGGAGCACAGCGCCCGCAACTCCTGCGTCCGCCTCGGAGTGACGATCGCCGCCGTCTCCTCAGCGGAGGTGCATGCGGGGGAGGAGCACGTCGAGATGACGGATTTCGCCACCCGCCCGGAGTACCGGGGGCACGGCCGCTCCGGGTACCTGCGCCCCGGATGGAGGCGGCGATGGGATTGGCCGGGATCGGAACGCCGCACGCCATCGCCTGCGCCGAAACCCCAAGCGTGGGCCGGGTATTCGCGCGGGGGAACCCCTGTCAACAACACCGGGACCTCCGGTGGTCTGGAGAGCATGTCTGTCTGGCGTGGACCGACGACAGGTCGCTGAACGCCCGCGGGTCCTGTCACGCGACAAAAAACTGTATCCGGCCGGCGACCTGGGGACAGGAGCTCCTGTGCGCAGGATTTCCGCGGTCCGACAGAAGCGGGTGTATACAGGCTGTATCGACAATTGGGTGGCTATACGGACCAAAAATTTAAAACACCTGGGGGGCCGATTAGCTCCCATATGGTTGTTCCGACGAAGGTCTTCTTCACCAGTGGCGTCGGCGTGCACAAAGACCGCCTCGCGTCGTTCGAACTCGCGCTGCGTCAGGCGGGAATCGAACGATGCAACCTCGTCTATGTCTCGTCCATCTTCCCTCCCCACGCGAAGGAGGTTCCGCGGAACGAAGGGCTCAACGCGATCCAGCCCGGCCAGATCGTCTACTGCGTGATGGCGCGGAACGAGACAAACGAGTCGACCCGGCTGGTCTCAGCAGCCATCGGCCTTGCGGTGCCGCGCGAGGCCCATGCTTACGGCTATCTCTCTGAGCACCACGCCTTCGGCGAGAGCGAGGAGATATCCGGGGAATATGCCGAGGACCTGGCGGCCACCATGCTCGCGACCACGCTCGGTATAGCCTTCGATCCCGACTGCGCCTGGCAGGAGCGCGAGCAGATCTACAAGGCGAGCGGCCAGATCATCGAGACGAAGAACATCTGCCAGGCGGCCCAGGGCAACCCGAACGGGCTCTGGACGACCGTGATCGCGGCCGCAGTCTTCATCATCTGATCCCCTCCCTTTTCTGAGCAGCGCCCGGTGCAAGGAGCACACGCTGCAACAACTTTATATCTTTATGAATCTTTGCAGGTGCTGGTGAAATCCAGTATGGCAGAAACTCAGAAGGAGAAGGAGGGCCGGCTCCGCCGGGAGGCCGAGGCCAAGGCCAAGGCTCGGACCGGCGGGGACACGAGCTTCGTGGCCGTGAACACGCTCCCCAGAAAGGAGACGGCCACGACAGCGACCGGGATGAAGGAGACGGCGCGCACGGAGCCCCGCTCGACGACCGAGAAGATCGGGGCGACCCTCCACGAAGCCAAGGAGGATGTCAAGGAGGCGCTCACGCCCGACCGGGCCGAGACAGGCCGGCCCGGGACGATCCCCCCGCCGGCTCGCACGACCTCGACAGCAACCAGCGGCACAACCCGCGAGGCGGACTGGGAGACGATCCGGCACCCCGGCATGGAGCCCTGCGACGAGGATCCGTACGGCACGCGACCGGTATCGGAGCTGGCGAAGCCCTCCGAGGTCACGGACAAAGCGGACCTCGCCGCGGTCCGGATGATGGAGCGGGAGAAGGCCGGCCGAGAACAGATGGACCGCGAGAGGATCATGACGACGGCCACCACGGAGGCGGCGGCGGCCCGCGCCGCGCTGGCCTCGAAGGAGACGACGCCGGCGGAGTTCGAGGCCGAGCGTGAGCGGATGAAGGCCGGCGCGGGCGAGGAGATGGCGCCGGCGGGCACGCAGGGCCAGCACTGGAGCGGCGAGCCCTGGGCCAAGAACCCGAAGGTCGGCGGCAAGGAGACTGCCGAGGCGGAGGCCGAGGCCGCCCGCGGCAGGATGATGACCGGGCCCGCAGTGGCTGGTGCGACCGCGATGACGCCGGCGGAGATCGAGGCCGAACGCGAGCGGCGGATGAAGACCGGGGCCGTGGTGGGCGGTGCGGCCCTGGCCGCCGGCGCGGCCGCGAAGCGGATCTCGCCCGAGGCGGGCGAGCGGACCACGCGGCAGGGCGCCGCGATCGATACGGAGCGGCCGGTGACCGGTACGGTCGCCCCCCCGACCACGACAACGCCCCCGCGGGACACCCGGACGGTGGACGAGCGCACCCGCAGGCACGCCGAGGACCCGAGCGTCCACCCCGACTGGGAGACCCAGCCGCAGATCAACGCCCCCATGGATGTCGGCATCCCGACTGCTGAGGGGCAGGCCGACGCCGCACGGATCCGGGCGGGCCGGCGCCGGAGTGACGAGGCCGAGGAGCCCCGGCTCGACCGCCGCGGGGGCGATATCGAGACACCCCTGGCGAGCGGAGCCCGGGTTACCAAGACGACAAGGGACGACCGGGGAACGCTCGAGAAGATGAAGGACACGGCCGTCGGGGCCAAGGAGGACACCAAGGCGAAGATGCGCGATATCAAGGAGGACGTCAACCGCAAGATCTGAGTGCACACATCCCCTACACGTCTCTTTTTCCGGGGCACGGTTATCCCGTCCGCACGCCTACCTCGTTGCTGGTAGCTCATGGAGAGAACGACCCTCGTCCTGCTCGGCCTCAGCCTGATCGTCATCGCCGCGGCCATCGGTGCCGGCTGCACGAACACTTCCGCTCCCGGCAGGAGCGCCGCCGCGACCCCGGCGGCCATCCAGACGCAGGAGACGCTTTCGGCGCCGGCAACGCTCGCGCCCAACGCCGCGCTCGAAGCGGTGCGAGAGAGCGCCCAGGCCGCGCTCGACCGGTTCGACCGCGATACGGCGACTGCCGCGCAGGCGCTCGGGCCGACGGACATGGCAGGTGACGAGGCCAGGCGCGTCCTCCGCGAGCTCGCGCTCGCCTCGCCGGCCGTGATCGACGCGACGGCCGTCTCGAGGGACGGGATCATGCTGACCGTCGAACCGGCCGAGTACGTTTCTGCCGAGGGGACGGACATCGGCGACCAGGAGCAGGTCCGGCGCCTCCGCAAGACGCAGAAGCCTGTGATGAGCCGTGTCTTCAGGACCGTCGAGGGCGTGAACGCGACCGATCTCGAGCACCCGGTCTTCGCACCGTCCGGAGAGTTCAACGGCTCGGCCAGCCTCCTCTTCAACCCCACGGTCCTGCTGACCATGGCCGTGCAGGAGGCCCTCGCCGGCAGGACGGCCGAAGTCTTCGTGATTGATACGGACGGATTGATGCTGTACGATAGCGACGCGGCCGAGGTCGGGACGTATACCTTCTCGGACCCGATGTACGCGAACAACCTCGAGCTCCTGACCATCGCCGAACGGATGCGGACCGAGCCGGAGGGCACCGGGTCCTACACCTTCGCGGCCGAGGGCTCGGCCGAGCCGGTTTACAAGGAGGTCGCATGGGTCTCGGTCGGGCTGCACGGGACTGAATGGCGGGTCGCCGCGGTGAACGCGACGCCCGCGGCCTGAACAGCCCGCTTCACTCTCCTTTTGACCTTTTCTGGGCGCAAGGACGAGATCAACCGCAGCTTCGTTAACGAAAACAAGTTTGCTTGCGGAGAAGACAACCTGAATTTCGCCCGCGATCGGTAAAAGGAGCCTTTATCTCCTCTTTTCACCCAAACTTCCGCATGAGTCTGGTGCTCGACGCGAAGAAGGGGATCATCACTGAGGAGATCAGGGAGGTCGCACGACAGGAGGAGCTCGACCCGGAGTTCGTCCGGCGCGGCGTCGCGGGCGGCCACATCGTCATTCCCGTCTCGCCGTACCGGGACGTCCGGCTCTGCGGGATCGGCGAGGGCCTCCGTACCAAGGTGAACGCATCCATCGGGACCTCATCGGACCTGGTCGACATCGACGTCGAGGTCGAGAAGGCCCGGCAGGCCGAGCTCGCCGGTGCCGACACCCTGATGGAGCTCTCCACCGGCGGCGACCTCGTCGAGATCCGGCGGCGCGTTATCGAGTCGACGCCCCTCTCCGTCGGCTCCGTGCCGCTCTACCAGGCCTTTATCGAGGCCGCCCACCGCGACGGCGCGGTCGTCCACATGAACGAGGACGACCTCTTCCGGATCACGGCCGAGCAGGCGAAGGCCGGCACGAACTTCATGGCGATCCACACCGGGATAAACTCGGAGACCATGAAGCGCCTGCAGAACCAGGGCCGGCACGGCGGGCTCGTCTCGCGCGGCGGCGCGTTCATGACGGCCTGGATGCTCCACAACGAGAAGGAGAACCCGCTCTACGCCGAGTTCGACTACCTCTGCGAGATCATGATGGAGCACGAGGTCACGCTCTCCATGGGCAACGGCATGCGGGCCGGCGCGATCCACGACGCGACCGACCGGGCGGCCATCCAGGAGCTGCTCATCAACGCCGAGCTCGCGGACAAGGCACACGACCTGGGCATCCAGGTGATCGTCGAGGGGCCGGGCCACATCCCGATCGACGAGATCCAGGCGAACGTGATCCTCCAGAAGCGCGTCACGAACCGGAAGCCGTTCTACATGCTCGGCCCGCTCGTGACCGACATCGCGCCGGGATACGACGACCGCGTTGCGATGATCGGCGCATCGCTCTCGTCGTCGTACGGCGCGGACTTCATCTGCTACGTGACGCCGGCCGAGCACCTGGCCCTCCCGACGCCCGAAGAGGTCTACGAGGGGGTCATCTCGAGTCGGATCGCCGCCCACGTCGGGGACATGGTCAAACTCGGCAAGCGCGACGACGACCTCGAGATGGGCCATGCCCGCCGGGACCTCGATTGGGAGCGGCAGTACGCGGTCGCGCTCAACCCGGAGCGGGCCCGGGCGATCCGCAACTCGCGAAGCCCGGCCGACTCGGACGCCTGCACCATGTGCGGCGACTACTGCGCCCTCAAGATCGTCTCGAAGCACTTCGCTTTCTAACCCTTTTTTTTGACCGCGACGTTTTTCCCTGTTGGAGGGGGGGGCCGTGATGGTCCCATGCGCACGAACCTCCGCGGGGGTGCACGGACTCACGTCGAAGACCCCGACGAGGAAGAGCAGGCCCGGCTCAGATACGGGGCCAGTATCCCGGCTGATTGGATCGGCGACGCGCTCGACCCGTACCAGCGCCCACGATCTCAGCGCTCGAACGACCTCGTCCTGCTCACCGTCCTCTGCTCCCGGGCGGCCCGCAGGCGTCCCGAGCCGTTCGCCACGGTCCAGCTCGGCATCGTGCCCCTGCCGGACCGCGCGGTCACAATCTCCTGGCGCGACCCTGACCTGATCGACGACACCCGCGGGGGCGGCGACAACAGGGCCCGCAGCCCTCCCGGGATCGCGCTCGAGATCCTCGCCGCGAACAAGGAGATCTTCCGGCGCGACCTCCACGAGATCCTCGACCACTCGACCTTCAAAGAGGAGGAGCTCAGGGGCTCGCTCACGGGGTCGCCTTGGCAACCTGATCGACCAGGGCAGGAGCCTCGTGTACTTCGACTCGGCCCTCCGGTCGAACGGGCGGGTGCTGGTGGGCGGCGCGCGGCGACGGGCTCTTCGAGGGCATCGAGGGCATGCGGGCCGCTCTCGAAGAGGTCCGCGAACGGAATGACGAGAACCCCGAGCTCGCGGAGGTCTCCTCCCGGATTGACGGCGACCTGATGGGGGGGTTCTCGTCCCTCGACTCGATGAACCTCAATGGCCTCGTCCGGACCCTGACCAAGATCACGATCGCGCTCGCCGTCCCGGCCATCATCGTGGGCCTCGGGGGCATAAACGTCCCGACGCCGTTCACGGGGAGTCGGATCGGGTTCGCCGTGCTCACCGTGCTCGTGGTGGCGCTCACCGTGGTCACGTTTCTGGCGATCCGGTACGCCGAGCGGATCAGTCCGCGCCCCGGGCAGCGAAGCTGATATATGGGTGCCCGTCCTCACACTCAGACGACTGATGAGTTTCGTCGAAACCACCAATACCAGCGAGGGACGCAATGACGGATTTCGAACCTGAATCGCTCTCCGAACCGCGAACACGTGTGACTTTGACGAGCGGTGACCTTGTCCTGCTCGACCCGAAGGACCCCGACGAGGATCCCGTGGTCCCGCTCGTCGTGGTCAGCAGCCAGCCCGTTGCCCTGCCGCACGGAGTCATCTACGTGCTCCGCGACGATCTGCCGCTTGTCGAGGAACTGCAACCGGTCTTCCGCGCGCCCGGGAGCGACTTCAACGCATGGTACGAACAGGAGCGGGAACTCTACGAAGCGCACGGACTCGTCTACGGCGAGAACGACGAGCTGGACCTGTTGACCCGCCTGCTCTCGGAACGCGGGGTCTGGCACCGGCGTGCCCCGCGCTGCCTCTTCCTGGTCTGAGCTCCCGACGCCGCGAAATATAAGCGCGGCGCGCCCCCACTCTCTTGCATGGCATATGCGGAGAGGCAGGTCTACTACTTCGAGCGGCCCGGGCCCGAGAACACGGCCGATGCGGCCCGGTTCGCGGTGGAGCGGGCGCAGGCCCTCGGCATCGGCGCGGTCGTGGTCGCGTCCTCGAGCGGCCGGACGGCCCTCCAGTTCCTGGAGGTCATGATGGACGCCGGCCTCGAGCTCGTCGTTGTGACGCACGCGGTCGGGTTCCGAGCACCCGGCGAATGGGAGTTCGACCCGGCGGCGGCCAGGACGTTGCGAGAGGCCGGCGCGACGATCGTGACGGGGACGCACGTCCTGTCGGGGCTTGAGCGGGCTTTCTCGGCATCGGCGAAGGTCGGTGGGGGCTCGCGCTCCGAGGCCGTGGCCGAGGCCCTCCGCCGCGTGGTCGCGGTCGGGTTGAAGGTCGCGGTCGAGTGCGTGATGATCGCGGCCGACCAGGGCGCGGTGCCGATCGACCGCGAGGTCATGGCGTGCGGCGGCACGGGATCGGGTGCGGACACGGTAGTCGTGGTCCGGCCGGCGCACACGAACCGGTTCTTCGACTGCCAGGTCCGCGAGCTCGTGGCGATGCCGAGGAACCGTTAGTGCTCTTCGAAGCTCTCCGCGACAGCGTGCGGTACCCGGCGATCTGGATTGCGGGGCTGGGGTACGCGGCCCTCGACGTGCTCCAGCTCATGCTGAGCCTCCAGGGCGAGACCTTCTTCTCGACCCGGCTGCTCGTGCTCGAGTACCTGGCCCTGCCGTTCCTGCTCGCGGGGGCCTACGGCGTGCTCCGCGAGGCGGACTCGTCGCCGCGGCTTCTCCTCGGCGAGGGGGTTCGGAACTACTTCCGCGTGCTCCTGCCCGGACTCGTGGTCGGGTTTGCGGCGGTGCTCCTGGTCCTCGCCCTGACCGTGCTGCTCTCGCTCGCGGGCGGCGCGTTCTCGGCCGACCTCGCGGCCGGAGCGGCCATCGTGATCATGATCCCGGTCGCGTTCTTCCTCTCGCTCTACGACACGGCCGCATGCTTCGAGGGACTCGGGGTCTTCGCCTCGCTCCGCCGCTCGGTCTCGCTCGTGCTGGCCCACATCTGGGAGGTGGCCGTCTTTCTGCTCGCGACGATCGCGGTCCTCTTCGCCGTTGGGTTTGTCCTCCTCCTGGCCTGGACGACGGTCCTCTTCGAACGGCTCGAGCCGCTGGCCTCGATGACGCCTGCGGAGATCGCGGACTTCGGGCCGGCCCAGTTCGCCCAGATCGCCGGGCCGGACGGGATCGCCCTCGGCGCGGCCCTCTACGGTGTCTTCATCCTCTTCGCGTTCGTGCTCGTGACCGGGTACAAGGCCCGGCTCTACCGAACGATCGCCGAGGCGATGCCGGCTGAGCCGGAGGGCGTCTACGACGAGAAGGGGCGGTACTACAAGTACTGACCCTCCATCTCCTCCATTTTTCAGGCGGGGGGTCGTCGACCTCACCAGCAGGCCCATGCCACGCCTGTCTCCCACCCGGACCGCCGACCGGTGAACAACAGCGAATACTGCTCTTCACTATCGGCCGCATGGCCCGATGGGGATCCGCCCTTCGGTGAGCGTGCTTTCAGCACCACCTTCAACCGCGGCTGCATTGTGAATACGGCACGAGCTCACCCTCAAGTCGGCCCCGGCCGGCAAACCCGTCGCGCCGGACGTCGTGGCCGTCCACGTCAGCCCCGCCCGGGAGAGCGCTGTCGTCCGATCGCGCAGGCCCGACAACAGCTCCCCCACAGTTCATCGCCGACGATCGCACTCCGCGTCACGACCGCCTGCCGCAGACAGGACTCGTGCAATGGCGCTTGACAAGCATTTATCGACCCGTATCTGGCTCGTTCTGTACCATGCGGGCATCCGGGTCACCCAGTGGGCCGAGGGGCCGGAGGCCCCGACGGTCCTGAACGAGGTACTCCTCAACGAGATGGAGCGCGTCCCCGAGCCCGCCCTGCTCTACCTGCCCGGCGGGCGGATCGCGGCCGTCAACCGCACCGCGGCCCGCCTCGCCGGCGGCAGGCTGCTCATCCGCAGCGATCTCCCATTCGGGCCATGCTCGCCCGGTGGCCTGACACGGCCTTAATGGTTGCGAGGCCTGCGTGTGGCGCGGCGTCCGGTCAGATGCCGCCAGCTGACGGCACCGTCGCCCCAACGAAGAAGAACGCGGCGAAGAGGCCGCCCGCGAGCGTCGCGAGCAGGTTCGTGCCCGAGTTTCCGATCAGACCCCGGTTCTCGAAGAGAGCGCCGATCACCGAGTCCACGTTCGTCCCGATCAGCCCCGCGGCGACCGTCACGAGCAGCATGGCCGGGTCGGCAACGCCGAGCAGGAACGCGACAAGCCCGATCACGAGCGAGGCCAGGCCGGCCGCGAGCTCACCGACGAGCGTCACCCCGCCGTTCGTCCCGGCCCGGACCCGTTCGAAGGTCGTGATCAGCCTCGGCGTCTGGCCCGTCACCCCGATCTCCGACGCGACCGTGTCCGCCGCCGCCGTCGCCACTGCGCCGAGGAAGAGCGCAATGCAGGCCGGGTGCTGGGTTACGCCGTACATGACGGCAGCCGCGGCTGCCACGATCCCATTCGCGAAGACGTTCTGGTAGCCACGCACGCCGCTCTTCGCTTCTTCGACCCCGATTCGGCGCTTGTAATCGAACCGGTACCGGGTCGTCCCCGAGCCGAGCACGAAGAAGACCAGCAGGATTACGAACCAGCGCACGTCGGCGAAGACGATCAGCAGGAGGCCGATCAGCGCGCCCGAGAACAGCCCCGATAGGTCCATGGCGCGCACGCGGTACGCGAAGTACCCGAACGAGAACGCGACGATCGCGGCCGCGATCAGGTTCAGACCATCGACCGAGAAATCCAGGTCGTCGAAGAGGTAGACGGTCATCGCAACCCCGAGCATCTCCACGAGGAAAGCGTCCTCCCGGTCCGCCAGGATTGCCTTGAGCAGTACCGCGACGACCACGCCCGTGAGCACGATCAGGGGCTCCTCCTTCCCGAGCGCCCAGGATACCGCGAGCCCGGCTGCCATGGCCCCCCCGAAGAACCAGAGGTAGACTGGGGGCACCTCCCCGGCTTCGAGACGGCGCTGCACATCGACCCTCCGCCGTCGGCGGGCGAGGAGGCTGCCGTCCGCGTACCGGGCCGCGAGCTCGCCCACGAGCATGATCGCGAGCGTCACCGCGAAGACGTAGAGGGGGAGGATCGCCGCGCCGAAGAGCACGGCGAGGACCATGATCGGCACGGTCGGGTACGGCTCGTGGAAGATGACGAGTACAGTGAGGCAAGCGGTGATGACCACGACAGCGAGAAGGGCGGCCGCGAAGGTGCCGGCGGCCGCGACAAAGGGCGCCGCGAGCATCGCCCCGAGCCCGATGGCGGTCCCGAGCAGCGTGCCTGTCTCCCTCATCATTCTTCAATAATTCGCGCCGGATTGTGAAGAAACTTCGGTTCTGTCGTTCGATACTGTAATGTTCGCCCGCACGCAATCTTTGAGTGATGAGGACCCTTCCCGAACTGCCGAAGGCCTACGACGCGTGCGCCGTCGAGGAGCGCTGGCAGGCGCGCTGGCGCGACGAGGACCAATACTTCGACCCGGCCTCTGACCGGCCGCAGTTCGTGATCGACACCCCGCCACCGTACCCGACCGGGAACTTCCATATCGGGAACGCTCTTAACTGGTGCTACATCGACTTCCTGGCCCGGTACCGGCGGATGCGGGGCGATAACGTGATGTTCCCGCAGGGGTGGGACTGCCACGGCCTCCCGACCGAGGTCAAGGTCGAGGAGCAGCAGGGGATCACCAAGAACGACCTGCCCCGCGAGGAGTTCCGCCGGCTCTGCCGAGAGCTGACCGCGAAAAACATCGCGCAGATGCGGATCACCATGCGCCGCATGGCCTTCTCGATCGACTGGTCGAGAGAGTATGTGACCATGCTCCCGGCCTACTACCGGAAGACGCAGGCCTCGTTCCTCCGGATGCTAAAGGACGGGTACATCTACCGATCCGAGCACCCGGTCAACTTCTGCACCCGCTGCGAGACCGCGATCGCTTTCGCGGAGGTCGCGTACGAGGGCCGAACCACGAAACTCAACTTCTTCGACTTCGACGGCCTCGAGATCGCCACGACTCGCCCCGAGCTCCTGGCTGCGTGCGTGGCCGTGGCCGTCCACCCGGAGGACGAGCGGTACGCCGCGCTCGCAGGACCTCTCACGGTCCCACTCTTCGGCCACGCGGTGCCGGTGATCCGCGACGAGGCCGTCGACCCGGCCTTCGGCTCGGGGGCCGTGATGATCTGCACCTTCGGCGACAAGCAGGACGTCGCCTGGTGGAAGACGCATGGTCTCGACCTCCGCCCCGCGCTCGACGCGACGGGGCATATGACCGCGCTTGCCGGGCCGTACGAGGGGATGACCGCACCCGAGTGCCGCGAGGCGGTCCTCGAAGCGATGGTCGGGGCGGGCGTTCTGAAGCGCCAGGTCCCCCTCGAGCAGCGGGTCGGCACCTGCTGGCGGTGCAAGACCCCGATCGAGATCCTCTCCGAGCGGCAGTGGTTCGTGAAGGTCGACCCTGCCGCGATCCTCAAGGCCGCTCAAGAGCTCCGCTGGGTCCCCGAGCACATGCTCCTCCGGATGGAGGACTGGGTCGGGAAGATGGAGTGGGACTGGTGCATCTCCCGCCAGCGAATCTTCGCGACCCCGATCCCGGTCTGGTTCTGCACGTCCTGTGGCGATATACTCCTGCCCGACGAGGCCGATCTCCCGATCGACCCGACCGTGGACCGGCCGAAGACCCCCTGCCCGCGCTGCGGCTCGGTCGAGTTCGAGAGCGAGACCGACGTCCTCGATACCTGGATGGATTCCTCGATTTCGGTCATGAACGTGACCGGCTGGGACGGCTCGGTTGCGAAGCCGCCGTTCTTCCCGGCGCAGATCCGGCCGCAGGGCCACGACATCATCCGAACCTGGGCCTTCTACACGATCCTCCGGTCGCTCGCCCTGACCGGCGAGAAGCCCTGGGAACAGATCCTGGTCAACGGCATGGTCCTCGGGGAGGACGGCTTCAAGATGTCCAAGTCGCGCGGGAACATCATCGCGCCCGAGGAGATCTTCGGCGAGTACGGAGCCGACGCCCTCCGGCAGTGGGCCGCGGCCGGTGCGGCCACCGGCTCGGACATCCAGTTCAACTGGAACGACGTGGTCGCGGCCTCGCGCTTCCAGACGAAGTTCTGGAACATCGCCCGCTTTGCCCTGCTCCAGATCAATCGCGAGGAGGTCGGGGAGGGGACGCCCACCGCGCTCGCGGACCGGTGGCTCCTGGCCCGCCTCTCCGCGCTCGTGGCCGAGGTGACGGCTGCGATGGAAGTTTACCAGTTCGATCGCGGGCTCAAGGCCGTTCGCGAGTTCGCCTGGGAAGTCCTCGCGGACGAATACATCGAGCTCGTCAAGGGCCGGCTGTACGACCAGGGCGAGGGCCGGGCCGGGGCCGTCCGGACCCTTGAGACCGCGCTTGACCTCCTCTGCCGCCTGCTCGCGCCGTTCGTCCCGTCGTTCGCCGAGGAGGTCTTCTCGTACCTCGGCCGAGGCTCGGTCCACGCGCAGCCGTGGCCGGAATTCGTGTTCGACGATTCGCAGGCGCTTGCCGACGGAGAGATCCTGGCCTCGATCGTGGCCGAGGTCCGTCGGTACAAGCACGAGCAGGGCATGGCCCTGAACGCGCCTCTCGGACATGTCACGGTCATGGCGCCGCGCGCGATCGACGACGACGGGGACGCGGGCCGCGCCCTGAACGCGGAGGTGCGCTGGCAGGTCGGAACGGGCGGGCTCTCGCGCGAGCTCGTGGACGTGAAGTTCGAAATGGCCATCGTGGGCAAGGCCTTCCGGAAGGACGCGCCCGCGTTCATGGCGGCCGTCCGGGCCCTGCCGAAGGAGATGCTCGCAGGTCCGCTCGAGACGGTCGAGCTGAACGGGGCCGAGGTCGCCGTCCCGGCGGGCGCGTTCGCGCCGGTCCACGCCTCGCTCGTCGGCGGCGAGCAGGTGGACCTGGTCACGGTCGGCGACGTGCTCGTGACCGTTCGACGGTCGCCCTGATCGCGCCCTCGACGAAGGCCGCGATCTCTTCCCTCTCTTTTTCGGCGTCCACGAGCACGAACCGCGAGGGCTCTTCCTCGGCGAGGCCGAGGTACGCGGCCTGGACTTTCTCGAGGGTATCGGCCTCCTCGAAGTGCTCGCGCTGCTCGTGTGCGCCGATGCGGCGCACGGCCTCGTCCACGGCGAGAACGAGGAGAAAGGTCTGATCCGGGGGAACGGTCCAGCCGTCGTGGAGGGCCCGGAGCCAGCTGAGCGGACCGGGCAGGCGGCCCCCGAGCACGACCGACTGGTATGCGTACCGCGAGTCCGAGTACCGGTCCGAGACCACGAGCCGCCCCTCCGCGAGCGCGGGCCGGACCACGGTCGTCACGTGGGCCGCGTGGTCCGCGGCAAAGAGGAGGGCCTCGGCGATGGGATCGATCTCCTCGGCGATCCCGCGCCGGACGGCCTGGCCGGTCCAGGTCGTGGTCGGCTCGCGCGTGAAGACCGGGTCGAGGTCGGCGAGCCGGTCCTCGAGGAGACGGACGAGCGTGGACTTGCCCGTGCCGTCGATACCCTCGAGCGTGATCAGGGCCACGCGCCCCTCCGGATCGCGTCGAGCGGGATGGCGCCGCGGTGGAGCGCAGTCGCGACGATCGCGCCGTCGTAGCCGGCGTCCGCGAGCAGGTCGAGGTCTGCAGTCGAGGCCGCGCCGCCGCCGTACAGCAGGCGACGGTCCGAGGCCGAACGGACACGGGCGAGCAGGGCGGGGTCGAGCCCCCGGCCCGTGCCGACCGAGCTGATGTCCAGGTAGAGGTGGGCGCCGAACGCGAGCTCGCGCACCCGCTCGAGGAACGCCACGGGATCCTCGCCGCGGGGAAGCACGCGACCGTCGCGGCAGTCGAGCGAGAGGACGCCCCCGGGGCAGTCGCCGAAGGTGTCTCCGGCCGTCTCTGTCCCGAGGACGGGCGTGAAGCCCGTCGCGTCCCGGCACTCCGCGGCCGATGCGAAGCCCGCATCGACGTAGCAGGTTTTGACGCGCGGGGCGAGGCGGGAGATTACCGTTCCGTGGTTGCCGGTCCGCGCGATCCGGTCGAGGTCCGCGATGTAGACGTGCCGGGGCCGGAGGGCCGCGAAGTACTCCTCTGGATCGGCCGACGGCGAGAGTCCCCAGTCGAGCGGCCGGTAGGTCGCGCGCGCGCCCGCGGCGCCGTGGACCACGAGGCCTCCCCGGAGGTCGATGGCAAGGATCAGTTCCATCCGCTGATCGGGTGGGCGCTTGGAGAAGAGATGCTTTTCCACGCTCGCGGCAGCTCCTTCAGATTCGGAACCCCTATTAACGGGAGCGCATATAACTGATCTATGCAACTACTTGTCAGCCCGAGCAGCCTCGAAGAGGCCGAACGTGCGCTCGCCGCTGATATCATCGACGTTAAGCGGCCGGCCGAGGGGTCGCTCGGTGCGAACTTCCCCTGGGTGATCCGCGGGATAAAGGGGATGACCGAGAAACCCGTCTCGGCCGCGATCGGCGACTTCGACAATCGCCCCGGCGGCGCCGCCCTCTCCGCGCTCGGGGCCGCGGCGGCCGGTGCAGACTATATCAAGTGCGGACTGATGGTTCCCGGTGCAGACGAAGCGATGCTCATCATCGAGAGCGTGGCGCGGGCCGTCAAGGACGACTACCCCGACCGGAAGGTCGTCATCGCAGCGTACTCCGATTTCGAACGGCTCGGCACGATCTCGCCGTTCGACGTGGTCCCGCTTGCGGCCTCCGCCGGCGTCGACGTTGTGATGATCGATACGGGCAGAAAGGACGGCCGGTCCACGTTCGAGTTCATGGACGAGGTCACCCTCTCCCGGTTCGTCGAAGCCGGTCGTGGAGCTGGCCTCGCGGTCGCCCTCGCGGGTTCGCTCGTCTTCGACGACCTCGCCGCGCTTCGCCGGATCGATCCCGACATCATCGGCGTCCGGGGCATGGTCTGCGGCGGCGACAGGACAGCGATGCTGAGAGAAGACCTCGTGCAACAGGCCATGGCGGCCATACGGTGAACCATGTATTCCCGTAAAGTCGCAGAGGCCCCGTTCGCCCTGACGTTCGACGACGTCCTGCTCCAGCCAGCTGCATCTTCCGTCGAGCCGGACCAGACAGATATCTGTTCCCGGTTCTCACGGCGGATAGCGCTGAACATCCCGCTCGTCTCGGCTGCGATGGACACCGTGACCGAGGCCTCAATGGCGATCGCCATCGCCCGCGAGGGCGGGATCGGCGTGATCCACCGCAACTTGACGATCGAGGAGGAGTGCTTCGAGGTCAGGCTCGTCAAGCAGGCCGAGGAACTGATCGAACACGAGGTCCAGTCGGTCGGCCCCGACACGACCGTCTCCGAGGTCGAGGCCCTGATGAGCGGCCACGGGATCGGCGGCGTGCCCGTTGTCGACCACGAGAACGTCGTGATCGGGATCGTCAGCCGCCGCGATGTCCGCGCCATTGTGAACCGGCGCGGGAAAGAGTCGATCCGGGCAATCATGACCCCGTCCCCGATCACGGCAAACGAGGCGTTCACCATGGAGGACGCGCTCGAGACCATGTACGCGAACAAGGTCGAGCGCCTGCCTGTCACGGACCCCGAGGGACACCTGGTCGGGATCATCACCATGCAGGATGTCCTCGAGAAGCGGCAGTATCCGCGCGCGATCCGCGACCGCGACGGCAACCTCCGCGTTGCCGCAGCCGTCGGGCCGTTCGACCACGACCGGGCCATGGCCCTGATCGAGGCCGGTGCGGACGCGCTTGTGGTCGACTGCGCCCACGGCCACAACCTCGCCGTGGTCAAGGCCGTCGGGGAGATCAAGGGCTCGGTCGGGGTCGATGTCGTGGCCGGCAACATCGCGACGGGCGCGGCGGCGGAAGCTCTGGTCGGGACCGTCGACGGGCTCAAGGTCGGGATTGGTCCCGGGTCGATCTGCACGACGCGGATCGTGGCCGGCGTCGGCGTGCCGCAGATCTCCGCCATCACGGCCGTCGCGGACGTGGCCGGGCCGGCCGGCGTCCCGGTCTGCGCCGACGGCGGCGTGCGGTTCTCGGGCGACATCGCCAAGGCGATAGCGGCTGGCGCGGACACGGTCATGCTCGGCTCGCTCTTCGCCGGCACAGACGAGTCGCCCGGCCGGATCGTCGCGATCAAAGGGCGGCGGTACAAGCAGTACCGGGGCATGGGCTCGCTTGGGGTGATGGCCAGCGGCCAGTCCTCGGACCGCTACTTCCAGAAGAAGGAGATCGGCCGTACCAAGTTCGTGCCCGAGGGGGTCGAGGGCGCCACCCCGTATATTGGTCGCATATCAGACGCCATCTACCAGCTCGTAGGCGGTCTTCGGTCGGCCATGGGCTACACGGGCTCGGCTACCATCGCCGACCTCAGGCGCGGCGGCCGCTTCGTCCGGATCACGGCAGCCGGTGTTGGTGAGAGCCACCCGCACAACATCCTTATCACGGACGAGGCCCCGAACTACCGGATGTTCGAACAATAATCCTTAATAATTTTTCGACCGACGCCTGCTGACCATGCTCGAGCACGACGATCTTGCCCGAATCCTGGACCTGCTCGGGAACCGGAACCGGCGACGTATCCTGGACCTTCTGCACCAGAAGCCGTGCTACGTGACCGAGATCTCGGACCGGCTGGTCCTCTCGCCCAAGGTGGTGATCGATCACCTGGCCCTGCTTGAGCGCGAGTCCCTGATCGGCTTCTCCCTCGACGATCGCCGCCGCAAGAACTACTTCCTCTACCAGGAGCTGGACGTCTCGATTGCACTCCGTGTCGCGGATGGAGCACGCCCGGTGCTCGCGCCCCCTGTTGGGGCGCCCCGGATAACCCGCCTCCTCGGTCGGCTCAGGGGGCTGATCGAGAGCCGCGAGGAGCTCCTCGAGCACCTCGATGGGGTCGATCGCGAGATCGATAGTGCCCTGATCGAACTCATTAAATCCGGTGAGGGGGTAATCGAGAACGAAGCTGACGTCGATATTCTGCTCGCCCTCTCCGCAGGGGGGCAGGCCTTCGAAGCCCTGCCCGAACAGACGGGGCTCCCGGCCCATGAACTGACCGACCGCCTATCACGCCTGGAACGAATGGGCGTGGTTGCGGTCGAGGGATCACAGTACCGATTGAGTGATGCCGATGCCGAGTAATACCGACGACGAGATCTACCGGGACCTTGCCCGCCTTCTCGAGCACATGCTCCGGAGCCTGCCCGCGCCCGAGCCTGGCCAGGTGGTCGGGTTCACTGTCATGACCGGGGCTCTCCCGGCCGACCCCGAGGCCTACGGCTACACCGACGACTCCTCCGGGATAGACTACGAGTGCGTCGAGGGAAACGAGACCGTCTTCGTGACGGCGCGCGTGCCGTCCGACCTGAGGACGGCCCCGTATGTTGACATACAGCCGCGGCAGGTCCGGATCGTGATGGACGACCGGGTCGCCGAGATCGATCTGCCGGTCACTATCGATATCCGGCACAGTTTCTACCAGGTCCGGCACGGCGTCATGGATGTCTCCTGCCGGAAGGGGTAGGCTCTTCTTTTTAAGAAAAAAAGGGGTCAGAGAAGGCCGAAGGACTTCAGGGTCACTTCGGGGTTGACGGCGCCCACGCGGTAGACGACGCCCTCTTCGAGCTCGTTGATAACGACCTCGGCCGGGCTGAAGAGAGAGGTATCGATCTGGTAGAAGTCGAAGTTCGCCTCCTTGAATATCTCGTAGAACGGCTTGCCGTACCCCTTGGACTTGCTCGACGGGATCCGGTCGAGGTAGTCCTTGATCTCAGGCGCACGCATGGTCAGCATGATCCGGCCGTGATAGATGGTCGCGTCGTTGGTCGTACCCATAGCCTGCGTCGCGTCCTTCTTGACGGGCGGCACGGGTGCGGTCCCGATGGCGGCCGTGATCTTGGTCGTGTCGAAGCCGAGCTCGTTCAGCTTGTAGATCGCGGTCTCGACGCAGCGGCCTGAGACCTGGATCGAGCCGACGATCGAGGCCGTCGGCGCCACCACGGCGCAGACGCTGCCGACGTCGACATGACATTCGTTCGCGATCTTCTCCATCACCTCGCCGTTCGGCAGGTGATCGGACTCGAGGCAGATCACGGCCGAGTCGAAGTCGTCCTCGTACCCGATCACCTCGTAGGTATGCTTCGGCTTGAGCGAGAGCGCCCGCGCCGGGCCCGAGCCCATGGCGAAGTAGTTGCCGACCTTGACCGTCCAGCCGGCCTTCTGCGAGCCGAGGCAGGCTACCGACGGGAAGTCGGTGTTGACCTCGATGAACGGGAGCGGGATTCCCCCGATCTCCCCCATCGAGAAGTCGACTTCGCCCAGTCCGCCCATGCAGATCTCGGTGAAGGCGCGTCCTGCGGCATAACCGCCCCTCGTGCTGACGCCGCAGTCAACGATGCGAGCGCCGTTACTGAGTTCGTGGTAGGAGGCGTTGAACTCCTCCGCGAATTCGGCCAGGTTTTCGAATATCTCCAATGCCAGTTCGTTTACGCTGAGCACACGCTGAACCCCCGTATGCCAATAAGGAGAGCTGCAAACGAGATAAGACTTGCCAAAACGTCTCTGCGATTACTTAAGTCTCTCGAGGATCCGCTCGGGTTCGTACCTGAGGTTGATCGTTCGCGTGCGCCCTCGACCAGCGCGGAAGGTGATGTCGACGAGGCGCATGGCCTCGAGTTTGGTCACGATCTCGTAGTAGCGCGTGTACCGGAGCCCGAGCTCATCGCGGATCTCGTCGAAGAGCTCGCCCGAGGTGATCTCCCGCTCTGCAGACGCCCGGGCGATACGGTCGAGCACGCCCCGCTCGTCGGCATCGAGCGTCCGGATCACCGCGTCGAGGTGGAGGAAGCGGGACGCCGTGTAGGCGCGGAGGACGTCTTTTTCTTCGATGCGCCGCCGTCCCTCCATCTCGGCCGCGATCCCGGCCCGCTTGAGGAGGTCGATCCCGACCCGGAGGTCGCCCCCCTTCATGGTCTGATCGACCACGAGGTCGAGCTGCTCGCCGGGCAGGACACCCGGATAGAAGCCCTGCCGCGCGCGCTCGTCCAGGATGGCCCGGACCTCGTCGGACGAGTAAGGGCTGAAGTAGACCTCCCCCGGGCGGAAGATCGACTGCGCGCGAGCGTCGAGCCGGTCGGCGAGCTGGATCGAGAGGTCGGACAGGATCACGATCACGCCGATCTTCGTGCCGGGGTAGACCTCGTGAGTCCGCAACAGCGAGTAAAGCACGCGGTTCAGCTCGTTCTCGTAGAGCAGGTAGTTCGCGTCGTCGAGCGCGACCACGAGGATCTTCTGCTCCCGTTCGAGAACCCGGGCGACGGCGTCGAAGACCTTCTTGGTCGACGTCCCCCCCGAGCTGCGCGGAAGGTGGCCCGAGACCTGGCCGTAGACCTCGGAGATGATCCCGAAGGTCGTGTTGTCGATCTGGCAGTTGACGTAGACCGGCACGAGCGCCTTCGTGGTCTCCTCGACCTCGGTGAAGAGCTTGCGGATGGTTGTGGTCTTCCCCGTTCCGGGCGGACCCCGGCAGACCGTGTTCAGGGGGCGGGCCCCCCGGAGCCCCGGCCGGAGCTGGAACGCGAGCTCATGCATCTGCGCTTCCCGGAAGTTGAACTGTTCCGGGACGAAGTCGGGATCGAAGACCTCGGGATCGCGAAAGAGCGTCTCGTCCCAGTTCAGCAGGTGGCGTGTCACGGGGATGAATGGAGCGGCCGCCTCAGAGGCTCTGGATACATTTCTTGCAGAGGACCCTCGAGACAAAGAGCCGGCTCGTCTTCTCTTCGGCCGCGCTCACGGCCGCGCCGCACTCCTCGCAGACGGCGCCGGTGGGCGAGGGGGCCGGTGCCTTGGCAGGAGCCTTCGCGGGGGGCTTTGCCACGGGCTTCGGGGTGGGAGGGGCCTCTGTGGGAAGCTCGGCCGCGGGCGGCTCGAGCGTCGGCGGCTCCGGGACGAGGGGCTCGATCTCCGGCTCGGTCTTCGGGGCCTTGACAGGTTCCGCCGCTACCGTCTTCGGCGCGGCGGGGACAGAGTCTTCCGTTCCTTCGCCGATCGCGCCCTTCAGGACGCGCTTGCGGTAGTGAGAGATCAGCTCCTCCGTCTCTTCGTTGCCGCGCCCGAAGAGGGCGAGGGTCTGGTCGAGGAACGCGATCAGGGAGCGGACGTCCTCCTCGCTCTCGACATCGTCCTCGATCTCGATCCGGAGGCTCTCGTAGTTTTTGAGGTTGACCGTGACTCCGACAGTGATTTCCCGCTTCGGCATATTGTTCACCAGTCTCACATTGCCGCGATGCCGCTTATTAATGCGTCGGTTGAATCACGGGGGCGCACCGCCCCCGCAGAAAAAACTCAATAGCCCGGACCGCCGTAACTCTTGTGTGTCCGTCCCCCCGGGCGGCTCGCCGGCCGGCAGATGATGAGAGTTACCCCCACTGAAACGTGATGACGCAAGGGGGCTGATGCCGACTTACGACCGCCCGAGCAGGAGCGGCAGGAGCGCTGTCGCCGCGAGCCGCCCGAGATCTCCCTTCTCCGCTTCCTTCTCCGAGTAGCGGCGCGTATCGTCCGTGCCAAGCCCCCTGACGGCGACTGGCACGGCCTCACGAGTGTGTGTCCTGAGCCGGATCGGGGTCGCGTGGTCGGGCAGGACGGCGATCACCCCGTCGAACCCGTCGATGAGCACCCCGAGCATCTCGTCCACGTGTTCGATTGCGCGCACCTTCTCCTCGATAGAGCCCATGTGACCGGCCTCGTCCGGCGCCTCGACGTGGCAGTAGACGAAGTCGAGACGATCCAGGGCGGCGAGCACGGCCCGGGCCTTGCCCTGGAAGTCCGTGTCCAGGTATCCCGTGGCACCCGGCACGGCGATCACCTCGAGACCCGCGTACCGGGCGATCCCGTTCAGCAGGTCAACGGCCGAGATCATCCCACCCGCGACCCCGAACCGGTCAGAGAACAGCGGCAGCGTCGGCCGCCTGCCCCCGGACCAGGGCCAGATCCCCGTCGCTGGCGGTTTCCCGGCTGCGATCCTGGCCTGGTTGACCGGGTGATCGGCGAAGATCTCCTCCGCCGCGGCCATGCACGCGAGCAGGATATCGCGGTCAGGGCCGGTGGGGAGATACGGGTCGATCTGCTGACCGACGATGTCGTGCGGCGGCGTGCCCCGGCCGCCGGCGGCGCGCGGGACGACGAGCAGGTTCCGGTACGAGATCCCGGGTTCGACGCGGACGGAGGGGATCGCAGGCTGGAGCGCCCCGAGGAGCGCGGCCCCCTCCGCGCTCGTGATGTGGCCGGCCGAGAAGTCGGTCATGGCCCCGTCCTTGACCGTGACCAGGTTGCAGCGGTACGCCACGTCGTCCTCGCCGAGCTCGACGCCGATGTTCGCGGCTTCGAGCGGCCCCCGGCCCGTGTAGAACCGGGCGGGGTCGTACCCGAGCAGGGAGAGGTTCGCGACGTCCGAGCCGGCCTCGTACCCGTCGGGCACGGTCGCGACGAGGCCCGTCCGTCCTTCGCGGGCGACCCGGTCCATGTTCGGGGTCTGTGCGTACTCCAGCGGGGTGAGCCCGCCGAGCTCGGCGAGGGGCTCGTCGGCCATCCCGTCGCCGAGGAGGATGACGGCCTTCATGCGGCACCCAGCTGGGCCCGGATGGCGATCTGCATGCTCTCGCGCGACCCGAGCGGGGGGCGCCAACCGAGGGACTTCAGGCGATCGATGGCGAGGCGCATGCGCGGCACATCTCCGACCCAGCCGCGGTCCCCGCCCGTGAAGCGGTACTCGACGTCCTCGAGCTCCATTGCGTCGGTCACGAGGTCCGCGATCGCCACGACGTCGATCCAGTCCTCGGAACCAATGTTGACCGTATTGATCGTCTCCGTCGCGTGGTCGCAGACGTGCAGGAACGCGTCTACGCACGCGCGGGCCTCGAGGTAGGACTTGGTCTGTCGGCCGTCGCCGAGGATCTCGAGAACGCGCGGGTCGGCCCGTAACTTGTGAATGAAGTCCCACGAGACGCCGTGGTTCGACCGCTCCCCAACGATGTTCGCGAACCGGAAGACGAACGCGCGCATCCCGAACGAGTGGCAGTACGCGCCGATCATCGCCTCGCACGCGAGCTTACCCCCGCCGTAGACCGAGATCGGGACCAGCGGGGCGTAGTCCTCGGGGGTCGGGATCACGGTCGCCTCGCCGTAGACGGTCGAGGTGGAGGTGAACGCGATCTCGGGCACGTCCGCCTCCCGCATGGCCTCAAGCACGCGGAAGGTCGCGACCACGCTCTCCTCAAACATCGAGGTGGGCGAGGACGCGCCCCCCCGGACGTCGGGGTTGGCCGCCACGTGGTAGACCCGGCCGGCACCCCGGAGCCGCGCCTGCCAGCCGTCCCGGAGCAGGTCCGCGACCAGGAGCTCGACCCGCCCGCCGTTGAGGTGGGCCGTGAGGTTCCCCTTTTCACCGGTCGACAGGTTGTCGATCACCAGCACCTCGTCGCCCCGCGCGACGAGCGCGTCCACGAGGTGCGAACCGATAAACCCGGCCCCGCCGGTCACGACGCTGAACATCGTATCATTATAGGGCGCCCACCCCTATACGAGTACTGCGATGTATCTCGGGATCGACCACGGTACGACCGCCATGCGCTTTGCCACCGAGTCCGGCGCCTTCAAGATCTCCCGGCCCGACGCCTGCGCCTTCGAGCTCCGCGAGCTCGAACGACTCGGTCCGCTCGGCTCGATCGAGGGGTGCGCGCTCTGCTACTCGATGGGCGACGGGATCAGCGCCATCACTGCAATCGATCGCGTCGCAAACCGCGGCATCGTGAGCCGGGAGGGCGCTGGCGAGCACGTAGGCGGCGGCACGCGCGTCTTCGACGTCATGGCCTCGAGCGGCATCCCGACGGTCGTCATCCCCGGGCTGCACCGGGACTCGCCGACGGACCCGCGGTTCAAGGCCTACTCGCACCAGACGAGCCCCGAGAAGATCGGGATCGCGTACCTCGCCGCTCTCGAGCACGGCCCCGACGTCGTGGTTGCGGACATCTCCTCGAACACGGTCTCGCTCGTGGTCCGCGACGGACGCGTCCTGGGCGCGTTCGATGCCTGCGTCTTCGCCCCGGGCATGCGCCACGGCGCGCTCGACGTGGCCGCGATCCGGCGGATCGATAGGGGTGAGGAGACCGCGAACCAGGCCTTTCTCCATGCCGGGGTCGCGTACACCATGCCCGAACCCGAACGGCTCGGGGCGATCGCGATGTTCGCCGCGATGGAGTGTGCGGCCCTGCTCCTGCTCGCACCGGAGTCCACGGTCGTGCTCGCAGGATCGCTTGCGCCGGCCGTGGCGGATGAGGTGGCGGGCCTGTTGGGCCGACCCGTCGAGGTCCGGGACGAGTGGGCCGCGGCTGAAGGTCTTGTCCGGATTGCCCGCGACGTCTTCGGCGGCGCCGACGAGATCCTGGGGATCCCGGTCGCCCTCTGACCCCGTATGTCTCCGGGCAGAGATTTATATTGATTTATCATGTAAGATTAAGGGACGCACTATGCAGGAGCTACGCATCCATGGCAGGGGCGGCCAGGGCTCGGTCACCGCGGCCGAACTGATCGCGGTCGCCGCGTTTGAGGGCGGGAAGTTCGTCCAGGCCTTCCCGGCCTTCGGCGTCGAACGGCGCGGCGCACCGGTCCAGGCCTTCGTCCGGTTCAGCGACCGGCCTATCCGGCTTCGGAGCCAGGTCTACGAGCCGGACTTCGTGATCGTCCAGGACCCGACCCTGATCCGGGACGTCGACGTCTTCAAGGGCATGAGTCAGGGCGGCATCGCGATAATCAACACCGAGCGGGCGCCGGACTTCCCGGTACCCGCCGGCGTCCGCGTCCTGACCCTCGACGCGACCACGATCGCGCTCGAGACCCTGGGGCTGCCGATCACGAACACGGCCCTGATGGGCGCGTTCGCGGCCGCGACGGGCCTGGTCTCGTTCGACACCCTCGCGGACGCGCTCCGGCATCGGTTCCCCGGCGCGCTCGCCGAGAAGAACATCGCTACCGCGCGCAGGGCCTTCGACGAGATGAAGGCCAAGGCGGAGGCGGCCTGATGGCGCTCAACGTCGGTTGCACGGCCGCGCCAGGCCGCTCGGCAGAGAACAAGACCGGTTCGTGGCGTATCTTCATACCGAGGTTCGATCACGAAGCCTGCTCGAAGTGCGGCATGTGCCAGCTGATCTGCCCCGAGGGCTGCATCCGCGAGACCGAGGAGAAGGAGTTCGTGCCCGATTACGACTACTGCAAGGGCTGCGGCCTCTGCGCCGAGGAGTGCCCGAAGAAGGCGATCACCATGCAACAGGAGGAGAAGTAATGGCGCTCGAGATCATGGAGGGCTCGATCGCGGTCGCCCAGGCCGTCCGGCGCTGCCGGCCGCAGGTGATCTCCGCGTACCCGATCACGCCCCAGACACACATCGTCGAGGCGCTCGCCGAGATCGTCGCGAACGGCGAGCTCGCGGCGGATTACATTACGGTTGAGTCCGAGTTCTCGGCCCTCTCGGCCTGCGTGGGCGCGGTCGCGGCCGGCTCGCGCTCGTACTCGGCCACGACCTCGCAGGGGCTTGCCCTGATGTTCGAGGTCTGCTTTAACATGGCCGGGATGCGCCTGCCCCTCGTGATGACCATCGCGAACCGCGCGCTCGGCGCGCCGCTCTCGATCTGGAACGACCAGCAGGACTCGATCTCGCTCCGCGACGCCGGCTGGCTCCAGTTCTACGCCGAGGACAACCAGGAGGCCGTCGACCTCCACTACATCGCTTACCGGGTCTCGGAGGACCACCGCGTGCTCCTGCCGGCGATGGTCTGCTTCGACGGGTTCATCCTATCCCATACGTACGAGCCCGTGGACATGCTCTCCCAGGAGCAGGTCGACGCGTTCCTGCCGCCGTTCGTGCCCAAGTTCATGCTCGACGCGAAGGCCCCGGTCTCGATGGGAATGTACGCGACCCCCGACTACTACCTCGAGTTCCGGTACGAGACGGACCAGGCCCAGAAGCGGGCGCTCGAGGTGATCCGTGAGGCCGGGTGCGAGTTCGGCGAACAGTTCGGCCGCGACTATTCGACCCTTGTCGAGTCGTACCGGATGGAGGACGCCGAGACCGCGATCGTTGCCCTGGGCTCGATCTGCGGTACGACCAAGGACGCGATCGACGAGATGCGCGATGAGGGGAAGAAGGTCGGGCTGGTCCGGATCCGCTGCTTCCGCCCGTTCCCGGCCGAGGACCTGAAGGCGGCCCTCGCGGGCGTCGAACGGATCGCCGTGCTCGACAAGAACGTCGTGCTCGGCGCCGGCGGCGGCACGGCCCGGGGCGCGGTCGCGCTCGAGGTCCGGGACGCCCTCTACGGTGAGTCCGTCCCGGTTCTCGACTACATCCTCGGCCTCGGCGGCCGGGACATCCGGATCGGGGACATCAAGAACGTCGTTGCGCTCTGCGAGCGGGGCGAGGGAGACCGTTTCTACGGCCTTCGCACGGAGGTGCTCTAGATGGCGATCGACAAGACGTGCGAACTCTTCGAGTGCGGCCACCGGGCATGCGGGGGCTGCGGCGCCGCGCTCGCCGGCCGGCTCCTCCTGAAGGCGGCCGGCACCGAGACGATCGTGGTCGCGTCCACGGGCTGCATGGAGGTCTTCTCGACCCCGTATCCCGAGACAGCGTGGCGGGTCCCCTGGATCCACTCTCTCTTCGAGAACGCCTCGGCCGTCGCGTCGGGGATCGAGTCGGCGCTCAGGGTCCAGGGGCGGAAGGAGAAGGTGGTCGTGGTCGCCGGCGACGGCGCGACCCTCGACATCGGGATGCTCTGCATCTCGGGAGCGTTCGAGCGGGGCCACGATATCACCTACATCTGCTACGACAACGAGGCTTACATGAACACGGGGATCCAGCGCTCGGGTGCGACCCCGTACGATGCGTCAACTACGACGAGCCCGGCCGGAAAGGCCTCGATGGGCAACAAACGCCCGAAGAAGGACATGCCCCGGATCCTTGCGGCTCACGGTTCGCCGTACGTCGCGACGGCCTCGATCGCGTACCCCGCCGACTTCATGCAGAAGGTCGAGAAGGCCATGAACACTGAGGGGCCGACCTACGTCCAGGTCCACGCACCCTGCTGCACGGGCTGGGGTTTCGACGGCGCGAAGACCCTCGCGATCGGCAAACTCGCGCTCGAGACCGGCCTCTGGGTCAACTACGAGATGGTCGATGGCGAGGTGACGAAGGTCAAGAAGGTCGTCAAGAAGCCGGTCGAGGAGTACCTGAAGGAGCAGAAGCGTTTCCGCCACCTCTTCAAGCCGACGCTCCAGGCCGAGGAGATCGCGAAAATCCAGGCGATCGCGGACCGGAATTTCGAGCGGTTCGGGACCGAGATCAGACTCCCGCCGAAGAAGCCGGCCGAAGGCGCTTGACCTTCTCCTCTTTTTCCCGGTTCAGGCCGCCCGCAGCGTGAAGGAGAACGTCGAGCCATCCCCCGGTATCGACTCGATCCCGACGGAGCGGCCGCCCTGCTCGACGACCTTTTGGGCGATTGAAGGCCGATCTCCGGGCCGGGCAGGGTCCCCCTGGTGCGGGGAGCCGGAATATCTCGATGACCCGTCCTGAGAAATAGTGAAGGATTATTCGGCCCGGAGCGCCTCGATCGGATCGAGGTTCGAGGCACGCCAGGCCGGGTAGAGCCCCGAGAGGATGCAGATCACCGTGCCCACGAGCATCGCCTCGGGGAGGTAGATCAGGCTCGAGGCCTCGAAGAAGTGGCTCGCTCCGTTGAGCAGGATGTTGACGACGATGTAGCCGATGCCGAAGCTGAAGATCGCGCCGATGGTCGCCCCTACGAACCCGAGGACGGCCGCCTCGTACACGAACATCTTCAGGATCTCGCCCTTCTGCGCTCCGAGGGACCGCATGATCCCTATCTCGCGGACCCGCTCGGTCACGGACATCATCATCACGTTGAAGATCGAGACCGCGGCAACGAGCAGTGAGATGCCCGCGATCGCCATCACGAAGGTGGTCAGGGTCCCGACTGTCGAGGTGATCGAAGTGAGCATCCGGCTCGCGTCGCTGACCCTGACCTGCGTCTTCTTGGCGTTGAGCCTGTCCGTGATCGAGGTCGAGGTCGCGCTCGCATCGTCGACATCCTTGAGGACGACGTTGACCTGGTTGTAGTGCCCCTCGTCCCCGTAGAAAGCCGTGTACGACTTTTCGGGGAGGATGATGGCATTGTCCGTGGAGAGGTCGAAGGACATGCCCCGCTCCTCGATGATCCCGGTCACCCGTGTGGTGAGGTAGCCCTCGTCGTCCGAGCCGATCTTGAGCTTGCTGCCGAGGGTCAGGTTGAACCGCTCGGCGAGTGTCGACCCGACGAGCGCCCCGGAGTCACCCTTTGGATAGGCCCCGTCGGTCAGGTTCATGAGCCTGGGGATCACGTCGGGGTTGAGGCCGTAGACCGTGCTCCGGCCCTCCTTCGAGCCCGACGTGAACAAGTCGCTCGTGGTGTACAGGGCGTAGACCGTGCCGTTCTTGCCGACGGCATTCGTGATCTCCTTGAACTGCGTGGTGCTGATGTAGCTCGTGCTGCTCGAACTGCCTACCCCGCCGCCGCCACCCCCCTGCGGTCCCCCGCCGAATCCGCCTCCACCGCCGAAGCTGCTGCTCGTGCCGGAGTCGGGGCTTACGGTCAGGACGTTGCCCATCTCGGACATCTGGTCCTTGACCATCAGGGTCATGTTCGCTCCGAGCATCCCCATCGCGGCGATCGCGACCACGCCGATCACGATGCCGAGAGCAGCGAGGAAGGAGCGCAGGAGGTTGAGACGGATGCTGCGCGCTGCCAGCTGGAAGATCAGGCCTCCGCTCTTCATGTCGCCCTCCCGTCGCGGATGGTGACCGTGCGGTCTGCGTACGAGGCCACCGAGGAGTCGTGCGTCACCATCACGATGGTGCGCCCGCGCTTGTTCAGGTCGCAGAGGGTCTCCATGATCTGGGTGCCGGTGACCGAGTCGAGGTTGCCCGTGGGCTCGTCGCAGATCAGGATCGGCGGGTCGTTCACGAGCGCCCGCGCAATCGCGATCCGCTGCTGCTGACCCCCCGAAAGCTCGGAGGGGCGATGGGCCGCGAGGGCCGCGTCGATCCCGAACGATTCGAGGAGCTGGCTGATGACGCCATCCGAGTCGTTCTGGCGGTGCTTCATGAGGTACGGGAACTCGACGTTCTCGTAGGCGGTCAACAGGGGGATCAGGTTGAACTTCTGGAAGATATACCCGAGCGTTCGGAGCCGAAGTTCCGTCAGCTCGTGGTCGTTCATCTGGCGGATATCGCTTCCCGCGATGCGGAGGCGCCCCGAGGTCGGCACGTCAAGACACCCGATCTGGTTGAGCAGGGTCGACTTCCCGGACCCCGACGGACCCATGATCGCCACGAACTCCCCCTCATCGATCGAGAGGGTGACGTGGTCGAGGGCCACGACGTCGCCGGACGCGAGGGGGTACACCTTCGTGACCTCCTCGAGCTCGATGATCGGTGTCGGAGACATCTCGAGCCTCCCTACTTCCGGAGCCGTGTCCGTGCCTTCGCGATCCAGCCTTTCTTCCAGGCGACGCCGAGGACGACGATCACCACGAGGGCTCCGACGATCGGGAGGATCGGCAGGGATGCCCCCCCAGGACTCGCTCCGCCACCGCGGCCGCCGCCGAAGAGCCCGAACCCGCCGCCGCTGGGTCCTCGGGACGGAGTTCCGCCCTGGATGCCACCGGAGGCCGAGACACCCGAGGCAGCGCCGGCACTAGCATTTGCAGCCTCCGAGCCTCCGGAGAGGGTAACCTCGACCGTCTTCTGGAACGCGTTCCCGTTGTCGTCCTTGTACTGGACGAGGAGCGGGACGGCCCTGGCGCCGGACGCCGTGAAGGTCAGCTCGAACGAGGCGAAGTCGTCGGCCGCGAGGGATCCTACCACGTAGTTGCGGTTCGGGTCCACGGCCGTGGCCGGGCTGCCGACCGTGACCACGACGCCGCGCGCATCGTCGATGCCGGCGTTCGTGACGTCACCGCTGAGGGTGTACGTACCGCCCGAATTCGCCACTACCACGCCGTTGACCACCGGGTCCGCGGCCGTGGAGCGATCGCCGACGGTCATCGGGACCGTGAGCACTGTCGAGTGGTCGGTCAGGCCGTTTCGGTAGGAGACCGTGAGCGTCAGCGTCGTCGAGTCCTGCGGAGTGACTTGGAACGAGACGTTTCGCGACTGGTCGGCCGCGAGAGCGCCCACGAATCCGGTGGTGTCCGAGACCGTGAGGTTCGGTCCTGCGGCCGTTATGGTCACGCCGTTCACCGTGTTCTGGCGCGGGTTGAAGACCGCGACCGTCACGTCGTTCGCCTGCCCCTTCATGTAGGAGTAGGGGGCGTTCGCGAGCGAGGCCTGGATGGGCGTGTTGTCGATACGGATCGGGATGGCGTAGCGGATGGAGCCGGCGTCGCCGAGGTCGATCTGGACCTCGGGGTAGTAGACGCCGTTGCCGGCCTCCGTCCTGAGCGTGAAGGTGAGATCGCGCGTGGAACCGGCCTCAAGGGTACCGACTGATGTATACGTGTCAACATTCAGGAAGTCGAACTCGTTCGACGCGACGGCCGCCCGCCTGATGCGGACGGCGGTATCGCCCCGGTTCGCGACCCTGACCGTGAGCGTGCCCGTGTCGCCGGTGAAGAAGGTGCCGGGATTGAGCGTGGTGCTCTCGATGGCCACCTGCGATCCCGATCCGGCGCTGGTGCTGGCAGCGGCGCTGGTGCAGGTGCTTGTTTCGATGCTCGTAGTGTTGGTCGGTGCCGCTGCGATGTCTGCCGCCGCCAACGGTGCTGCCAGGGCACAAAGGATCAGGCACAGAATGCCTGCCCCGAGCCCAGGCAAGCGTCTCGAGAGATCTGTTTTCACGTCTGCCTCCGCGGCACCGGACCCTGATGAGTCCGGGGGCCTGTGTAAAGTTTATTTTACATTATGTCATATAGACTTTACTGACGCGCCCGAGCCCACGACCCTCGCGGTGAGGTGCATGCGAGGACGAAGGGATGCGTCAGGAGTTGGAGGAGGCGTCGGGCTCGTCCAGAAAGAGCTCCTCGACCGGAGCTTCGAAGAATCTCGCCATCCGGAGGGCGAGGGGGAGCGATGGGTCGTACTTACCCTTCTCGATTGCGATGATCGTCTGGCGGGTCACGCCGAGGGCCGCGGCCAGCTCCTCCTGCGTGATCTCGCGCATGGCCCGGCGGACCCTGATCTTATTCTTCATCTGACTCCCAGTCCCCGAACTTCCGGGCGTAGTAGATCCGGAAGCCTCCGTAGAGGAGGATTATCAGGCCGAGCAGGCCCAGCTGAAGCAGCCCGAGGTTTCCGAAATGCGGCCCCGCGGGCGGTACGACGCCGGGCGGACGCGGGGGCAGGATCCCGAGGGGGCGGCTGAACTCCCACACCACCGAGCCCAGGCTGACGACGAAGAAGACAACCCAGAAGACGCTCAGGGTCGCGACGGCCGCATGCTGCGTAATCACGTTCGTCCGTTCGTCATGAATGGTCTCGGCGACCGTCCGCCTCAGCGCGTAGGCGGCGAGGACGGCGGCCAGGAAAGCGACCTGGATCAGGACCGGCATCGAGAGCTGGATGGAAGCCCAGAGCACGGCCACGAGGACGACCCCCAGGATGCCGACGACCAGGTAGAAGGTGTTTCGTTTCATTGTCAGTCGAAGCGAACCGTGATCAGGACTCGCCTCTCCGGAAGTTTAAGCCTTCTCTGCCCGCACGCTGGTCCCGTTCCGGGCTCATGCACGGATTACCGTCCCCACGCGTTCGCCACGTATGGCCGCCGTGATGTTGCCGGGCACGTGGCAGTTCACGATCCGGAGCTCGCGGATGTGGGTCGCCTGCTGCATCAGTTCGAGGACCATCCGCTCCAGGACCAGGTCGTCGAGGCCCATCGCGATCACCTCGTCGGCCCGGATATCAGGGATCAGTTCGGCGTCGGGGTTGGTCTGCGGGTCGGCCGTGCAGAGCCCGTCCACGTTCTTGCCGAGGATGCAGGAACGGGCCCCGAGCACCTCCGCGATCAGGAACGCACCCGTATCCGTCCGGTGCGGCGGGATCGCGCCCACGCGGGCCGGGTGCTCGTAGAGGCCGTACGGCGGCGTCCCGTGAATCACGGGGAGCTGGCGGAGCCTGAGCAGGGTCGGGAGCTCGAGCAGGTCGTCCTGCTTGATTCGTGTCCCTCCCCAGGGCGAGAGAAGGAGCGAGACCATGACCGCGTTCTGCTCCGAGATCTTGGCCGAGAGCTCGGCGAGGACCCCCGTCGGCATGCCGAGGTCGAGACCGACGTCCATGATGTGCCGGACGCGGGCGCCGCCGCCGGTCACGACGAGGAGGTCGTCGGTCCGGAAGAGCTCGCCGAGCTCGGCGCAGACCGGCTGCATCACAGCCCGGCCGTAGTCGATCACGCCGTGCCCCCCGAGTTTGATAACGTTAAGGTTCGGGGTTATGCGGATACGTTCGGACTCGCCGATCTCCTCGAGCAGGCTTCGCCGCACGAGCGTCTCAGAGGCAAGGCCCGAGCGCAGTCCGAAGCGTTCCGGTCTGGGCGTCATACCCATACATATGTGGAAAGGCTGAAGAAGGTTGGTGATCTCGGCTGGCCGTTCACCTGGTGCGACAACCATGAAGCACGGCACAAAGAAGTAGGCACGCGCACCACCTCTTCCCATGTCTGCACCGACACTCGACGCAACCGTCGACGCCATGCTCGCCCTCGTGCTCGGCGAGGACCGGGTACTCGGGATCGAGTTCGGAAGCGACGCGTTCCTGATCCGGTTGCCGACCACGCGCCGAATCGCCGAACGGCTCGGCGTCCCCCACTATTACGTGCTCCCGCTGATCGGTGCGCTCGAGGCCGATGGACTGCTTTCCCGGGCCGAGAGGGTCGGGATCCGCACCACGCCCGAAGGGACGCGCCGGTTCTTCGAGCGGATCGATGAGGTGTACCGCGCTGAGGCGGAGGCCCTGCTCGGGCCAGAGGTATTCGCAATGCTCCTCGCCCGGGCACGCCTGGCGCCGAACCTCTAATCCTCTATTGCGCCGTACCTGATCGCGATGCGCGACGAGGACCTCGACTGGCTCTGCTACACGACACTCTCAAGGAGCGCCGGATCGGCGACCGTGCCCGAACTCGCGATGGCCACCGGCCTTGCCGAGGACATGATCTCTGAATCGGCCGAGCGGCTCGAGCGGGCTCTGCTCGCCCGGCGCGACGGCGACCGGATCCTGCTCCTCGCGATCCAGGAGTCGCTCCTCCTCTGCCAGGACCGGTACGGGCAGGAGAAGATGCCGTTCGTGATCGAGAACGGCGTGATCCGAGCCCGGAGGCCCGATGACGCGTGAGGTGGCGGTCCTCCGGCTCGGCCACCGGCCCGAACGCGATCAGCGGGTCACGACCCACGTGGGCCTGACCGCGCGGGCACTCGGCGCGCGCCGCATGTTCCTCGCGGCCGACGACCATGGCGTGATCAAGTCGATCGAGGGCGTAGTCGAGCACTGGGGAGGTGACTTCACTGCCGAATACGGCGTAAAGTGGCGCCGCTGCATTGCCGATTGGAAGGCGGCGGGCGGGGCCGTAGTCCACCTGACCATGTACGGGCTGAACCTGCCGGACGTGATCAACGAGGTCCGCACGTGCGAGCGCGTCCTGGTCGTGGTCGGAGCCGAGAAGGTCCCGGGCGAAGTCTACGACCTGGCCGACTACAATGTCGCGGTCACCAATCAGCCCCACTCGGAGATCGCCGGGCTTGCGGTCTTTCTCGACCGGCTCTTCGAGGGGCGCGAGCTCGAAGCCGAGTTCCCCGGGGCCCGGATACGGGTGGTTCCCTCGGCGCACGGCAAGCTTGCGGAGGGACCGGAGGAGGAACGGTGAGCGGCCGGCTGCTCGCGGCCGGCTTCTCCACCCGACATATCGCCGCATCCGCACGCCGCGCGGGGTACGTGGTGGTGGCCGTCGACCACTTCTGCGACATCGACCTCGAAGAGACGGTCGACTCCTGCCTTCGCTTCGAGACGCTCGAGGAACTCGCCTCCATCGCGGCCCGGTCGGCGCAGGAGGACGGGGTCGAGGGGTTCCTCGCGGGCTCCGGCGCCGAGACCCTTCTCCTGCCCGTCCCCCTGCTCGGCACGCCGCAGGCGACGGCGGCCCGGTTTCTGGACAAGGGCGCGACCCAGTCGTTCTTCGAAGCACTCGGCGTGCGTGCCCCGCTCCGCCTGGAGCCGGGCACGTATCCTGCCATGGCCAAGCCGCTTCACGGCTCGGGGGGCTGGCGGAACGCGGTCATCGACTCCGACACCGGGCTCGCCGCCTGGACGAACCTCTTTCCCGACCAGCCGTTCATGCTGCAGGAGGTAGTGGCGGGCGTCCCGGCATCGGTCTCGTGCATCGCCGACGGGCGGCGCGCGATAGCGATCGCCACCAATCGGCAGCTTCTCCGGGGCGGCTCCGACATGGGCTACGGCTTCGCCGGCTCGGTCACGCCCTGCAACCACCCGCGTGCCGGGGAGATGGCCGCGATCGCTGAGATGATCGCGGGCGCGAGCGGCTGCATCGGTACGGTCGGTATCGACTTCGTGCTGCCGGACGAGGGGGAACCGGTGGCGATCGAGCTGAATCCACGCTTTCAGGGGACGCTCGAGACGGTCGAGGCCGCGACGGACGAGAACCTCGTCCGCCTCCATCTCGACGCCTGCGACGGCCGATTGCCCGGGACCCGCCCGAAGGCCCGGCGGTATGCGGCCCGGCGGATTCTCTTCGCCGACAGTGACCTCGTGGTCGGGAGTGCCCTCTCATCACTGGCACCGGCCGTTGCGGACATACCGAGACCGGGCACGGAGATCCCGACCGGGAGCGCGGTCGTCTCGGTCCGGGCCGACGGTCCGACCGAACGCGACGCACTCGCCCTGCTAGATAAGCATATTACGGGCGTGCGTACATATATGGAGCGATGGTAGCCGTTGCCGAGATTCTTGACCAGCCCGCTGTCGCCGCCTACCTGCACCGGCTGATCGGTGACGAAGGGCTTCAGCTCATCCAGCGGTTCCCCGACGAGGGCGAGTTCAGCGATGAAGAACTCGCCGAAAAGACGAAGATCACGCTGAACTCGGTCCGGCACACGCTCTACACGCTCTACGAGCAGCGACTCGCCGAGTACCGACGGATCAAGAACAACGAGACCGGCTGGCTTACGTACCTCTGGCGCCTCCGGCTCGACAGTATCCCCGGGGCCCTTGCCGAGGAGATGGAGGCGGTCCTCGAGAAGCTCAGGGTCCGGGAGCGATTCGAAGAGGAGAACGATTTCTACCGCTGCGGACAGTGCGGCCTGCTCGTGACTTTCAACCAGGCCATGGACTTCGACTTCTGCTGCCCCGAGTGCGGCGCGCAGATGTCCCACTTCGACAACGATATCCTGCTCCTCGCTCTCCGCCGCAGGCGAGAGGCTATCGCATCCTCGCTCGGGCATGAGTGAGTGCGAATCCCTGCTCAGGTCGGTCGGCTGCGATGCACGGGTGATCCGGCACTCCCGCGCAGTCGCGGCTCTGGCTCTCGAGCTGGCTGGCGACGACCCCCTTTTCGACCGCTCCCTTGTCGAGGTCGGCGGCATGCTCCACGACATCGGCCGGTCGGTCACCCATGGGATCGGCCATGCTCAGGTCGGCGCGGACCTCCTCCGTGAGCGGGGATGGCCCGAGAACATCTGCCGTATCGTCGAGCGGCATACCGGGGCGGGGTTGACCCCCGATGAATGCACGCTCCTCGGCCTCCTACCACGAGATTGCGTTCCGAGGACGCCCGAGGAGCGGCTGGTCGCGTACGCAGACAAGCGGCTCAGAGGGGATCGGGTCGTCTCCATGGAGTGGGAACTCGCCCGCTCGTTCGCCCTGCCTCACCGCTCGCGCCGGCGGATGTACCGCCTCTGGCGCGAGATGGAAACTGTTACAGGATAATACGCCGCACCTGCGGCAGCGACCTGAGCTCGTCGATCACGCCGTGTGGCAGGGTTCCGTCCACGATCACGACCAGCTTCGGCTCCTCGGCGAGGTAGGGATCAGTCACGAAGATCTGGCGGATAGTCAGATCATGCCCGTCCAATACGCGGACGGCCGAGGCGACGATACCGCTGTCACGGGCATCGTTCGGGGTTAT
Organism: uncultured Methanospirillum sp.; assembly: GCA_964461885.1. Classification (GTDB taxonomy): domain Archaea; phylum Halobacteriota; class Methanomicrobia; order Methanomicrobiales; family Methanospirillaceae; genus UBA288. The sequence goes on from CAYWVY010000001.1 coordinate 71,391, forward strand.
CGTGAGGACCGAGAGGCCGAGGTGCTCGGCCACGATCGAGAGGTCGGGGGTCGCCCGCATTCTTCCGAAGATCGGCGCGAGCCGGGCGTCGTCGAGGATATGCTTCGCGGTCGCGTCCACGACACGGCGATCCACGCCAACTGCCGCCGCCACCTGGGTCGCAGGGATCGCGATCCGGTTGCAGACCACTCGCCCGTCGGCGTTGACTCCAAGCCCGTTCTCGAGCAGAAAACGGACGACCCGGCCCTGGGACGGCGAGTCGGCGAACGCCTGCATGATCTCGGACCACATCTGCGCATTTCCGTGCACCGGAGACCGGGATAATACTACCGTGTCTCCTGGCGCGGAAGTCCTGCGGAAGGTATATACCGCTTCGCGCTGACCTGATATGGCACACGGCGCGAGGGTTGCCGAGCTAGGTCAAAGGCGCAAGGTTGAGGGCCTTGTCACGCAGGTGTTCGGGCGTTCGAATCGCCTCCCTCGCACTTTTCATCCACTTCTGTCATTGTTGTTTCGGCAGTACGCCGTCCATATGTCGCCTGTCTCGCCGATGGCCGTACACGCTCCTCACGTGTCGCCTGCTCGCCGCAATTCTGGAAGAGGGGGAGTCCGTGACAGGCGGTAACCGGGGCGGCGCGCGAGGCATTGATCGGGATATCACCGTAAAAGGCCGGGGATCCCCGTCAAGCCCGAGTACGAGGACCGTCGCCGGATCGTACTCGAGCTCGATCGACTGCTCCGCCGGTTGACGGGGAGGTCCATGCGCAGGCAGGCAGGTGGCGCGGTCCCGGTAAGGAGACCGCTCTTTTCATTCCCTTTTTTTCGAGGTTCAAACAGGTTCGTCTTCCCGCCGGTGATCGGCGCGTGATAGTGGCTGCCGTCCACGCCGAACTCGTCTCTGTCGCACCTCTCGCCGGAAGCGGGTGTACGGGATCAGGATATGGCAATAATTGCTCTCCTGTGGGATGGCAAACCAGATTGGTGGCCTCTGTACGTCTCTGGGCTTTGTATCTTCACCAAGATGTCTGGGACGTCATCACGAGACAAAGAGGAATGCATATATGTCGCGGAAATGAAACAAATTTAGTTGCGTTATAACAATTTGTTTTGTTTTAAACACAACAAATTGCTCGCAGGATTTGGCATTATGCATATAATGGAAGGTTTTCTCCCCGCGTCGTGGTGTATCGTGTGGTGGCTGATCGCTTTACCGTGCCTTGGTCTCGGCCTCATTCAGTTAAAGAAGGTTCTGGCCGTCGATCGCGAAGCCCTCGCCCTCCTCGGCGTCACCGGAGCGTTCATCTTCATTCTCTCGTCCCTTAAACTCCCCTCAGTCACGGGCAGCTGCTCCCATCCAACCGGGACGGGACTCTCCGCGATCTGTTTCGGGCCCTGGATCACCGCTATCGTGGCGGCGATCGTGCTCCTGTTCCAGAGTCTCTTCCTCGCTCATGGCGGCCTGTCGGTGCTCGGGGCCAACATCGTATCGATGGGTGTCGTGGGACCGCTCGTGGGCTATGGCATTTACCGGGCCCTCAGGAACACGCAGGTCAACATGTTCTTGACCGTGTTCCTCGCCTCTGCCTTCGCGGACCTTTTCACCTACATAACGACCTCCCTGGAACTCGCACTGGCGTATCCGGCCGCGATCGGGGGATTCGCCAGTTCCTTCGTGGTCTTCATGGGGATCTTCGCGGTCACGCAGATCCCGCTCGCGATC
>CAYWVY010000001.1:73210-100567 GCA_964461885.1 uncultured Methanospirillum sp.
TCGGACAGCGTTGCTTCAGGCCAGATATCCGAGATCTCCGGCATACCCGAAGATGATTTTCAGCCTCTGATCCCACAGTGGACCCCCCCCAGCGGCGAGATCGAATCGTGCCTGTTCGCGCTTCAGGCCGCGATCGGCGGGATTGTACTCGGGTACGTGTTCGGCTCGTGGCGTGCCCAGAAACGGCACAGGGCCTTCCCTGCGTCTGAAAGCAACCCCGACACGAATGTTTGAGGAATTCCTGGAGGATATTGCACAGAAAAACAGGCTGAGAGGAGTGAACACCTACCTGAAACTGGCAGCAGGACTGGGAGCGCTCCTGCTCTCTCTCCTCTCAACCGGGTACTTCTCACCCCTCTTCATCGCGGTGGTGCTCAGCGGCGCGGTCCTTCTCATCGCACGGATCGACCCGTACACCTATGCAGAGCTCTTCGTGGCTCCTGTTTCGTTCGCGGTGCTGAGCGTAGTCACTATCATCCTGATCTCGGGTGGAGACAGCGCCTTCTGGAGCTGGCAACCCCTGCCGTGGCTATCGCTCTCGATCACCGCCGAGAGTGTCAATCACGGCATCCACGTCTTCTGCCGAACCCTCGGGGGCATGTCCGCGCTGCTCTTCATTGCCCTTACCACGCCCATGACCGACCTCTTCGAGGTCATGCACCGGTGTCGCGTGCCGGCGGTCCTGGTCGAGCTCAGCATGATTGTCTACCGGACCATCTTCATCCTGCTCGACCAGCTTGTCCGGGTGTATCACGCTCAGGTGATGCGCCTGGGGTACTCGACCCGGCGGGAGTCGATCCGTTCGCTCGCCACTCTCTGCGGTGCCGTCTTCATCACCAGCTGGAACGCGGGGGAGGACCTGGTCCGGGCGCGGGACCTCCGCTGTTATAACGGGAAACTCGTCGTCCTCGGCACGGTCAGGCCTGTCGAACTCCGGCCCGCGCTCGCGGTGACAGGATTTCTCGTCGTGTCGTCGGTGATCACCGCCCTGACCGGGGACATAACGGTCATGTTGTGATTGTGATGAGCAGCATTATACTCGAAGCGCGGGATATCAGGTACCGCTATCCACGTGGAGACGAGGTGGTCCGTGGCATCAATTTCCATGTACGTCGGGGAGAGAAGATCGCGATCGTCGGTCCCAACGGCGCGGGCAAATCGACCCTCCTGATGATGTTCAACGGCATGCTCCGCCCGGATTCCGGGACAATGCTGTATGACAACCACCCGATCGCCTACGACGCAAAATCCCTCCGGATGCTCCGAAAGAGCGTCGGCTTCGTCCTTCAGAACCCGGACCAGCAGATCGTGGCCCCGACCGTCTACCAGGACGTGGGATTCGGTCCGACGAACCTGGGCCTTTCTGAGAACGAGGTGAAGCGCGTGGTCGGGGAGGCGCTCCGGGCCGTTGGTCTGGTGGGGTTCGAGCACCGTCCGACCCACCAGCTCTCCGGTGGAGAGAAGAAGAAGGTGGCTATCGCCGGCGTGCTCGCGATGGAGCCCGAGGTGCTCGTCTTCGATGAGCCGACCAGCAGCCTCGACCCACGGGGATCGGAGGAGATCATGGAACTCCTCGATGAGCTGAACGACCGGGGGAAGACGATTGTCGTTTCGACGCACGATATCGAGCTCGCCTATCCGTGGGCGCACCGGGCGATCCTGCTGGTGGACGGCCAGATTCTCCAGGAAGGTATCCCCGAGGTCGCGTTCGGGGACCGCGACCTGGTGCGCAGGGCCCACCTCTCGACCCCCATCCTCCTCGACATCTACCACGAACTGGAGGAGCGGGGTTTTTCGTTGCCGTCGAGAAGGCCGCTCTCCGTACTTGACATACTGCAGGTGATCGATCACGCGTTCGAACATAACTGCTGCCATCTATCCCCTGGCACCATCACGGTCTACGATGTGGATGCCCCTGAGAACGGGGAGCTCGCCGGGTGGTTTGCTTCACAACCGGAGACCTCGATAGGCGCGATGGGCACCCGCGCCAAACAGCGGGCGTCGGACGAAGGGATTCTCCTCCACTACACTTATGGGGTTGTCGATAAGTGCATCCTGAGGGCGCTCCTCGGTGAAAATACCACGATTCTGACAACCGGCGGGATGGTCCGGCGCGTCTTCGAGCGCGTCGAGGAATACTCGCGGCAGAGTGGGGTCGATATCCCCGTCACCACGATGCGGCGTTCATGAAACCTGCACGTTCCGTATTCGCAGCGGGCCGGGCAACACGAGGAGTGCCATTCGCTTGTCGGAAAAACAGTGTCGGATCTCCTTTCCAAATTTTTGGAAGCCGTATCTTCATCGAATTCCTCCTGAATCCGACCAGGGAAGTTGGTGAGCGGCTGTTCGGACCCGTTTCTTATTCCGGATTGGATCCATGCCGATTCGCAGATCTGAACTAACGATACTGGAGCCGACCTGAGGCGTAAGATCCGTGGTTCAACCCGGTTTTCGAGCCGCCGAACGGTGAGATCGCGGCGCTCGTCGTCTCTCTTCAGGTCGCCATCTGAGCCCTCGTCCCAGGGCCTGCTTCGGCTACTGGTACAGGCAAAGGCCCGTCGGCACGCCGATGGCTTTGACCGCCGTATCCATCTCCTCCCCCCGCCAACCGAGGTTGAGCCGAAAAGGTGCGGAGTGTCATGCCGCTCGAACTCACTGCTTCATCCAAGCGATTCTCACCTGCGTTAGTTTTATTCTCGGGCAATCCTGCGGACGGTCTCATGGAGGTGTCCTCTCCGTGGATGAGGCGCGTGTCCTGCCCGGGGTTCCCGCCAGGGGCCGGGACCGGATTGAGATGCGGGCACCGGGATCAGGACGACATGCCTGTTGAGATGAATGAAAGTTGCTGAGAAGAGCGATAGCGGAAACATGAGGAAACCCGGGCCGGAGCGACCACCGGAAAGGGGGAAGCTGCGGTTCCCGGCTCTCTATTCGGGGACGGTGTCGGCGGACCGCGGAGAGGCCCTTCCGCCCGCTCGCGCGCCGAAGGTCGGTTTCCGCTTTTGCTCCCTATCCCTGCCTGCACACAGGGTCCAGTCTCTCGGGCAAAGGCTTCAGGAGCCAGTTCTGGAAGACGACCGGCGTGATCACGGTCGTAATCAGACTCATCATGATGACCGCGACGAAGATCTCCTGGCCGATTACCCCGGCGTTCAGCCCGATCAGGGCCACGATCATCGCGACCTCGCCCCGCGGAGCCATTCCGAAACCGATGACGGCTGCATCGCGCCATGAATACCCGAATAACCGGGCAGGGAGGCCGCACCCGATCACCTTCGTTGCCATTGCAACCACGGTGAGCGCACCGACCAGCAGCGCGACGCCCGGTGTGAGCGCGTGCAGGTCGACGATGATCCCGAGCGACACGAAGAAGATCGCGGCGAAGATGACCTGGAGATATTCGGCCCCTTCCCGCAGGTCCTTGCTGTGGCAGAGAGTGATCTCGCGGCACGAAACCCCCGCGATGAACGCGCCCACGATCGCCGACAGGCCGATCAGTTCGGCGACCATCGCGTAGAGGAAGGCGACCGCGAGCGCGGTCATGAAGACGAATTCAGGGTACTGCCTTGCCAGCGGCCGGCAGTCCAGCCACGCGAGCAGGGGGGAGACGATCTTGATCCCGGCCAGGAGACCCAATCCGATGAAGACGACAGCGGCCGCGAGGCTCGCACCGAGGGCGGAGATCGAGATAGATCCCCGGATCATATCCGTCGTGACGCCGAGCACGAGGAGCGCGAGGACGTCGTCGATCACTGCCGCGCCGATGATCGCCTTCGCAACCGGCGTCTCGAGCCGACCAAGTTCGCGAAGCACGTTCGCGGTGATCGCGATGCTCGTTGCGGTCAGGGCCGTGCCCACGAAGAGCGCAGAGGCGGTCGAGTACCCGAGAAGAGAGGTCGTCAAGTACCCACCGATCCAGGGCACGACCACACCGATGGTTGCGATCACGCCATATCGAGCGTTCAGAATATCACGTATGCAGAACTCGAACCCGATCGTGAAGAGGAGGAAGATCGCGCCAAGATGCGCGAGCGACTGGACGAAGTCCGTATAGGTGATCAGTCCGAGCACGGAAGGCCCGACCAGGATCCCGACCAGGATCTCGCCGACGACCGCCGACTGGTTGATCCTGGAGGCCACGAGATATCCTGCGAGCGCCACGAAGAGGAGCAGGCTCATCTGGAACTCGATCGAACTCATGATCGCCTCAGTCGCCATGTATCCCTGCCCCGGTTCGGCGGGCGGGCCCGACCCATACTTCCGGGAACCGGACGCCTGCCGTACACATGCCATCGAATTGAGTGTTTGATGGATTAATCCGTTTCCCACCACCGCTCCTTTCTCAGGTCCTCATCGCCGGCAAGATCGATCTGGCGAACTTCACTCCGCCCGGAAACCACGCAGCGGTCCTTGCTGGACGGTTACGGGCCATCGAACCGATACGAACCCCACCACCCCGGCAGGGGAACGGTTATTGGCCGATCCGAGCCCACGCATGGTATGGCTATCACGGTATACCCCGTCACCGGCCTCCCTCTGATCGAGCCCGGCGACGATCTGTCTGCGCTGATCGCGGAGCGATTCGAGATCGTCGATGGCGACGTGCTCTGTCTCGCTTCCTCGGTCTACTCGAAGGCGCATGGACACCTCCGCGATCTCAGGGAGATCGTCCCCTCGGCTCGCGCGGTCTCAATCGCCGGGCGGACTGGTGAGGATCCGCGGTTCATTCAGGTGGTGCTCGACCAGTCCGAGGAACTCCTGCTCGAGTACCCCTTCGTCCTCTCAGTCCTGTCCCACGGCCACATCGGCGTCCGTGCCGGTGTCGATCAGAGCAACGTGGCGGGTGAACGAGTGATATTGCTCCCGCCCGACCCGATGGGGGCGGCCGAGGAGCTCCGGGCGGCTATCGAGGCGAAGACAGGGCGACGGATCGGGGTGATCGTGACCGATACCTGCGGCCGGGCATTCCGCCGCGGCCAGACCGGGCACGCGATCGGCTGGGCGGGCCTCACGGCGATCCGTGACTTCCGCGGCGATTCGGACCTCTTCGGCCACGAACTCAAGATCACGGAGGAGGCGGTCGTGGACGAGTGCGCCGGGTTTGCGAACCTGGTCATGGGCGAAAGTAACGCCGGCGTGCCGGCTGTGGTGATCCGGGGGCTGCCGCCGTGGCGGGGGCACGACGACCTCTACTGGCACGAGGGCGAGGACCTTATCCGGGCTGCCCTCTGCGCACACAGTCCCGTCGAACCCCTGCGCTGAAGGATCCCGTACTGTCGGTCTGAGATCCTGGGATCACCGGGCCTCACCTCCAGCTGAGGGGAATCGTGAGCGAGACCACCCGGTCGCCGGATGAATGCGGCTTCGCCGGCTCAACAGACCGCATCATCCCTCCTACGAGCCGGATAAGGCGGCTGAACTCCTCGACCTTCCGGCCAGCAGGTCAGACGTCGTTAAATGGTTCGAGCGGGATCAGGTTCTGCAGCTGGCGGCGGGCGAAGAGCGAGCGGAGTCGTGCTGCGATCTGCGCGACGGCCGACCGTGTCTGCTGGCGGCGCACGCGCTTGCGTCTCAGTGATGTGGAGTTCATGGTTCTGGTCACCCTCCTGGCGCGCTATCGCGCCGGGTGCGGTGCGCCGGCGGCAGCACCGTACGATCCTCGCTACAAGAGTATATGAAGGGACGACGATGCGGGGCGAAAGTGAACTGGAGTCGGAGGTGCGGAAAAGAGTGATTCAAGCCCGATGCATCAGCACGATCTCGATGGCCGAGACGTTCATGGGCCCCTCGTCCGTCTCGATCTCCTCGGTCGATATCCGGATCTCCTTCTTCGCAATCCCCTGAAGGAACCGGTTCAGTGCGATCTCGGCCGTATCAACCGCCCGAGAGATCGCCTTGCCCCGGGCCTTGATCGCGACCTCGTCCGCTCCGTTCGAGAACTGGGTCACCACTGCGAGCACATAGTTCATCACTGGTTTGTTGCCGACGTACACTGTGTTGTCATTGCTCACGGCGTGCTCCTCCGTCTCAGATATACTTCTTCTGCGTGATCAGCTCCGCATTCAGGACCGAGGCACCCGCGGCGCCCCGGATCGTGTTGTGGCCGAGCACGATGAAGCGCAGTCCCGGGCGGACTCGCCCCACCGAGACGGTCATGCCCCCGCCGCGCATCCGGTCAAGGCGCGGTTGGGGGCGGTTCGGCTCATCGAAGAGCCGGATTGCCGATTCGGGCTGGGTCGGGAGGCCCGAAATCGGCGGTTGCCACGACCGGAACGCCTCCCTTACTTTGTCTGGCGAGGCATCGATATCCGCCCAGACCGCCATCGTGTGCCCGTCGATCACCGGCACTCGGTGGCACGAGGCAGAGACGCGGAACGGGGCCGGCGTGACCGAGGAGCCATCGAACGATCCCATAATCTTGAGGGTCTCGTTCTCCATCTTCTCCTCCTCGCCCCCGATGTAGGGGACGACGTTGTCGTAGATCGCCATCGCGGGCACGCCCGCAAAGCCCGCACCCGAGATCGCCTGCATCGTCGAGACCCTGAGGTCGGTGAAGCCGAACCTCCGGAGCGGAGCAATTCCCATGGTGAAAATGATGGTCGAGCAGTTTGGGTTCGTCACGATGAAGCCGTCGCTGCCGCCGTCGCGCTGCAGGTCGATAAGCCCGAGATGCTCGGGGTTCACTTCGGGGACGACGAGGGGAATGTCGGCCTCCATCCGATGCGTCGATGCGTTCGTGCAGACTGCGAGCCCTGCCTTCGCACAGGCCGTCTCGACGTCCCCAGCCACCTCGGCCGGCAGGGCCGAAAAGACGAGGTCGCAGTCTCCGAGGCTCTTCGGATCCGTGGGGGCGACGACCAGGTCGCCGACGGCGTCGGGGAAGGGGGCGTCGAGCCGCCAGTCGACGACGTCGCCGTAGCGCCGGCCCGCGCTCCGGCCCGAGGCGGTCAGGGTGGTGAGGGAGAACCACGGATGTGCTGCCAGGAGCTGGACGAAGCGCTGACCTACAGCGCCTGTTGCTCCGAGTACTCCGACGTTGATCATGGATGATCAAATAATCGCGCCGCACCTATTAAATCGTTTGATATTCTCGCGCTGAAACGGTCGAACGGCAATCGATGGTCGGTTTTTCCCGGGACATGGTTCACGGGTCGATTCCTTCGTCGATCAAGCCGGGGCGCCCCAGAAAGGCTATTAATTCACGGCCGAAATGTAATCTGAAAGAACCGTCTGCAATGGGCGGGGCGGATTTCACCACAATGAAGATTTTGCGGGTCGCAAGCGACCTCTACCCGGCTGTCGTGGGCGGATACGGGATCCATGTCCACGAGATGTCCAGGATGCAGGCCGAAAAAGGCCATGATGTGACCGTGCTGACCGCGAATACGGACGGTCTGCCCGAGGAGGAGTGGGTTGACGGGTACCGCGTGCTCAGGTTTAACCACTCTATCAAGATGGTCGGGAACACGATCAGCCCGACCCTCTTCTTCCGGCTGATGGAGATGCGGCACGATTACGACGTGATTCACGCCCATTCCCACCTCTTCTTCCCCACGAATGTCTGCGCGCTGGTCAAGAAGTACGATTCGGCGCCGCTCGTGATCACGAACCACGGGATCATGTCTGCCTCGGCCCCTCATTGGCTCAATGTCGGGTACATGAGTACGCTCGGGCGCTGGACCCTGAACGCGGCAGATCGAGTCATCTGCTATACCCCGGTCGAGCGGGACCTCCTCGTCTCCGAGTTCGGCGTCCACCCCGGCGGGATCGCCGTGATTCCGAACGGCGTGAATACGGATATCTTCCGGCCGGACGCGAGCCGACGGGACGATGGCTGCCGCCGCCTGCTCTGGGTCGGCCGGTACGTCAAGGGCAAGGGGATCGACTTCCTGATCCACGCAGCCGCTGCACTCGTCCGCGAGGTCCCGGATCTCCAGCTCACCCTCGTGGGCGAGGGGCCGGAAGAGGCCGAAATCCGGCAGCGTGCGACCGAGCTCCGGTTGGACGGCCACATCGAGTATCTCCCGTTCATGACTTACGACCAGATGCCGGCCCAGTACCAGCGGGCAGAGATGCTCGTGCTCCCGAGCCTGCACGAGGGGGTGCCCCGGACCATGCTCGAGGCGATGGCTTGCGGCCGTCCGGTCGTGATCTCGGACTTCGAACACCTCCGCGAGCTCGTGAGCGGCGGAGGACTGATGTTTCCGAAGGGCGACGTTACCGCACTGGCCGACGCAATCCGGAATCTCCTCGAGCACCCGGACGAGGCCGACGAACTCGGAAGGCGGGCACGCGAGACGATCATCCGGCAGAACTCCTGGCGGAACACAGTCGAGTCGACCCTTGACCTCTACCGCGAGCTCGTACCGGCCTGACGAACGGCGACGGGCGGACTGCGGGACACTCCCCGGATCGACATCTCCCGTCCAATCTCCGCGAAAAGGTGTGTCTTCGTGAACCTGCTCGTCTGCGCCTCCGAGTATTACCCCCACGGCTTCGGGATCGCCAACGTCGCACACCGGGTTATAGAACGCCTGGAGACCCGGAGCGTGCGGTGTACGATCTGCTCGCCGACGGGACCCGACATCCGGATCGGAAACCGACGCCTTATCCGCGATCTCGCAATTGGCGGCCTCCTCCATTACTGGAGGGGCGTCGCCCGCCTCCCCGACGTCGACGACTACGATGCAGTCTGGATGCACAACCCGCTCTTTCTCGGGGCGACACCGTTCCCCCACGGGGTCGCAACGATCCACTCCACCTATCTCAACAAGTACCACCAGGGGATGGCGCCGCACCCCTATTACCGGTTCGTCTCCGCGATCGAGCGGCGCTCCCTCGTCCGGACGGCCCTTCGGAACCGGTTGACCGCGGTCTCGGCGACCGTCGACACGGACCTCAGGGCCCTCGGCGTCGATTCGTCGCGGATCGCGCTGATACCGAACGGGGTCGACACATCTCGCTTCGCGCCCGCGGAGGAGCGCAAGACACTCCGCTCCGACTATGACATCCCCGACGACCACACGGTCCTGCTCTTTCTCGGGCGCATGTCCGAGGCGAAGCAGCCCGAGCGCCTGGTTGCGACCTTCGCCCGCCTTCACCGGCTCCGGCCCGACACCACCCTCGTGATGGCAGGCGGCGGGGACCGGCTCGAGACGACTGAGGCGCTGGCGCGGGACCTCGGGATCGAGAGCGCCGTCCGGTTCCTGGGCATGGTGGATAGCGACAGAACGCCGGAACTCTACCAGCTCGCCGACTGCTACGTGATGGCGAGCCGGAGCGAAGGGAGCCCCCTGACCCTGTTCGAGGCTCTCTCGACGGGGCTCCCCGCGATCGTCTCGCCGATCCCGGCCCTCGACTTCGTCGAGGAGCGGGACATCGGCCGGACCGTCGACTTCGAAGAGCCGGAGGCTGCGGCATCTGCGATGGCTGCGTACCTCGACTCCGATCTTCGAGGCGCGGGAGGTCGGGCGCGGGCGTACGTGGCCGACCACCACGACTGGTCCGTGATCGCGGACCAGTACATCGCGGAGTTCGAGCTGGCCGCGGAGGGAAGATGAAGGTCGCGCTCCTGACCCACAACATCGACGGCGGGCTCGTCCTGTACGTCTCGCAGCTCGCGAACGCACTCGCGCCGAAGGTCGACCTTGTCGTGATCGCTCCCGAGGAGCTTGACCCGTCCCGGTTCCCGTTCTCGGCCGGCGTCCGTATCCGCCTGCTTCCCGTCGGGAACGTCATCCGGACCTTCCTGGCCAACACCCTCCGCATCTGGCGACCTTTCCAGTTCCTCGGCGCGATCGACGAAGAGCGTCCCGACATCCTGCACTTCAACGGTGCGTCGCTCTGGTACGCCCTGCTCCTGCCCGTCCTCACCAGGAGATACCCCGTCATCGTCACCATTCACGACGTGAACCCGCATCCGGGCTCGCGGGCCTGGGACCAAAACCTCGCGCGGCGGCTCTTCCTCCGGTATTCAGACGCGGTGATCGTCCATGGGGAATGGGCGAAGCGGCAGCTCAACCCGACCCAGCCCGGGTACGTGATCCCCCACGGCGACTACTCGTTCTATACCGGGATCGGCGTGGAGGACGGGGTCGCGGAGGAGAATGCGATCCTCTTCTTCGGCCGCATCGAGCCGTACAAGGGGTTGCAGTACCTGCTTGAGGCGATGCCGCTCGTCTGGGCTGGATCGCCTTCCACCCGCCTCATCGTCGCGGGCAGCGGCTTTCTCGAACCGTATCGCGAGTTCCTGCAGGACGCCCGCATCGAGATCATCAACCGGTTCATCGACGACGCCGAGGTGCCTGCGCTCTTCGGCCGGGCCCGGATCGTGGTCCTCCCGTACACCGAAGGGACCCAGACAGGTGTGATCCCGATCGCGTACGCCTTCCGAAAGCCCGTGGTGGTCACGGATGTCGGATCCATCCCCGAAGTCGTCGAGGAGGGCCGAACGGGCTATATCGTGCCCCCTCGAGACCCGGGTGCGCTCGCCGGGGCAATCTTGAAGATATTGGAGAACGAACTTTTGAGGACTATCATGGGAACGGCCGCTAACGAGAAGATGACCCGCGAGCTCTCCTGGGGGCCGATCTCGGACCGGACCATCGCGGCATACCGCGAGGTCATGGAGCGCGCCAGATGAAGATCCGCGACCCGATCCGGCTCAATGACTGGGGGATCGTCCCGTTCCTCGGGATTGTGCTCGGCGTTCAGCTCCTGCTCTGGCTCACGCTCGTGCTCGAGGAGAACGGGGCGGGTATTCCGCTCCTCCGGCAGGTGGTCGGCTTCGTCTACCTGACGTGGATTCCCGGGATCATCCTTCTCCGCGTTCTCCGGGTGCATAAGGTCGGGGCGATCGAGACCCTCCTCTTCTCGGTCGGGCTCTCGCTTGCGACCGTGATGTTCCTCGGTTTCGCGATCAACACGATCTACCCGATGCTCGACCTCCTGAGGCCTATCTCGGAGGGGCCGCTCCTGATCACCCTCACGGTCTTCGTCTTCGTCGGGGCCGTAGTCGCGTTCATCGTGGACCGCGACTTCAACCAGCCCGAGTACATCGAGACCGGCGAGACCTTCGGCTGGCCCGTCTTCCTCTTCGCCCTCCTCCCGTTCATGGCGATCTTCGGTGCCTGGCTCGTCAACAACTACCGGGTCAACGCCATTCTCTTCGTACTGCTCGCGGTGATCGCGCTCGTCCCGGCACTCGTCGCGTTCCGGAGGGTGGTTCCCACGCAGTACTACCCGTTCGTGATCTGGACGGTCGCGCTCGCCCTCCTCTTCCACTCTTCGCTCATCTCGAACCACATCTGGGGCTGGGACATCAACCAGGAGTTCTATATCTCGAACCTGGTGGTCCAGAACGGGGCCTGGGACTTCTCGATCTACTCGAACATCAACGCGATGCTCTCGATAGTGATGCTCGCCCCGATCTACTCGATCCTCTGCAGCATCGATATCGTCTGGGTCTTCAAGATTGTCTACCCGATCCTCTTCTCGCTCGTGGCACCGGGCCTCTACATGATCGCGCGCCGCCAGTCGTACGACCGGGTCGCATTCTACGGCAGCTTCCTCTTCATCACGTTCTTCGTCTTCTTTCAGGAGATGCTCCAGGTGGCGCGGCAGGAGATCGCCGAGTTCTTCCTCGTGCTGATCGTGCTCCTGATCATCAACAAGGATCTGGACAAGATCAAGAAGTACATTCTCCTGATCATCTTCTCATTCTCGCTCGCGGTCTCGCACTACGGCCTGTCGTACCTGTTCATGGTCACGATCCTGCTGGCCTGGGTGATCCTGGTCGTCTCGGAGGTCGGGACTCTCAACCGCCTTCGCGACCGCGTCTCTATGTTCTTCGCATGGGACAAGCGGGGATACGGATCGAGCTTCCGGCCGCGCCACGCGGGGGAGCGGGCGATCACGCTCGACTACGTCCTGCTCTTCTTCATCTTCGCGCTCGGCTGGTACATGTTCATCTCCTCGTCCTCGGCTCTCAACTCGATCACCGGGCTCGCCGTTCAGTTTTCGGACAGCCTCGTCTCCGGGTTCCTCGACCCCGAGACGAGCCAGGGGCTCTCCATCATCGTCACCGAGGCGTCTTCGCCGCTGAAACAGTTCGGCAAGTACATCCAGCTTACCGTCCAGTTCTTCATCTTCTTCGGCATCCTCTCGCTTCTCCTGAAGCCTCAGAAGATGGACCTTGGCGGCGAGTACTTCGCGATAGACCGGGAGTACTTCTCGGTCTCGCTCGTGAACTTCGCAATCGCGGCCGCCGGAGTGATCCTGCCCTTCTTCTCGAGCGCCCTGAACACGACCCGGCTCTACCAGATCACCCTGATCTTCCTCGCGCCGTTCTTCGTGATCGGTGTCCTCGAGGCCTTCAGGTTCCTTCGCCGTGCGTTCCAGCGGACGGACATCGACCTCTCGAGCGAGTCGGCGACCCGGGCCATCGCCGCATTCCTCTGCGTCTTCGTCCTCTTCAACACGGGCTTCATCTACTCGGCACTGGGGGAAGAGGCGACTTCGATCGCGCTCGACGATCGGATTGACTACCCGCGGTTCAACACACAGGAGATCGCGGGGGCGCAGTGGCTCCACGCGGTCGGAAACCGGACAATCAACTCGGATACCCCCCGTGCGGTCGTGCTCGAAGGATTCGTCGGCAGGATGGCGAGAAAGATGCCGGCCGATCCGGCAGCGGTGCGCAAGAACTCGTATATCTACCTCGGGACTTACAACGTCCTGACCGAAAAGCTCTCGCTCGTCCAGATGAACGAGGCCACTCGCGTCAAGGTATACACCGATATCGGGCCGTTCACTGCGCGGCGGGGGATCGTGTACGACAACGGCGGGTCCCGTATCTACGAGTAATCAGGGTACCCGGTACCGGGTCGACACTCACATTTTTTAGAAAAACGTCGTCTCCGGCCGGCGGTTCAGAGAGAGACGGACGGGTCGAGCTGGGCCTCGATGGTCGAGCCGGCCGTCCCGATGGCCGCCAGTGACCCGATGGCTCCGCGTCCGCCATGGAGCGACGTACCGGTCCTCGCTGCCACGGCGACGGCCTCTTCGCGCGTCACGCGTTTCGCACGGGCGCGGACCGCGAACCCGAGAAGGTCCTCGGGAACCCTGAACCCGGCCCGTATCGCGACCCCCCACTCCGGCGAGAAGGCCTCGTCCGAGACGAACCGGATGGCGTGCTGGGTCACGGAGGCGATCGCGTCCGGTTCTACCGCGAGCTCGAGGTAACTGCAGGCGTTCCCGGCCGTTCGCTCCGCAATCGCGGGGTCGAGCATCACGATGCGGTGGCCGATGGGCTGGACCCCATCGAGCCGCGCGAGGTGCTGGAGCATTGCCAGCGCGAGCGCGAAGGTCGCGCCGCCCGCCGCAGAATCGGTGTCGTCAACGCCGATCAGGAGATGGACGAGGGCCCGGGTCACGACCTCCGCGCGAACGAGCGCGCCCTCGCGTTCGAGCCGGACCTCGAGCACGCCGTCGGCGTGCCCTATCATCTCCGAGAGCGAGTAGGCCGGTCCGCCGATTGACCGGAGCTCCTGTACCACGAGGTCGTCCTCAAGCCGCACTCCCTCGACCCCGACCGCAGGGAGCGGGGATAAGCCGATCTCGAGATGGCAACGCCCGAACCGCGCGGTCTCGCGGAGGAGGTTGCCGTCCCGCTCGACCGACTCGATAACGCCTCCGGCGGCCCGGTGGTGGTACCTGCAGAAACCGGCGCATGCGGACGAGAGACACTTGTGGAAGATCGTGACCTCGTCACCGTCGATGGTGGTGAAGACCCGGCGGCAGGTTGAACGCGGCATGGCGCTTATCGCGACGAAACGGGCCCCGTATCGCCCGCGGCTTCCCGACTGGCCCGCCACGCAGCCCTCGGCCTTGAGCCTTTTTACCCAGTCCTGCACCGTGGAGCGGGGCAGCCCGAGCCCGGTTGCAACCTCGGCGATCGTGAAGGAGCCGTTCTCGAGCGTGACCTGCCGCATGAGGGAGAGGAGCTGCCGGCGCCGTTCGAGCACGCGGGACATCGTCTCACCCGCAATCGGCGTAGCGGTCCCGGATTGTGATCAGGTCCCCGATCAGGGCCGAAGCGGTCTCGACCGAACCGGCCCCCTTGCCCATCAGGGTGATCTCGCCGGCCATGTCCGTCGAGAGCATGATGGCGTTGAGCGTCCCCTCGATCACGAGCGGGTGGTTCCGCGGAAGGACGCGCGGCGCGACCCGGAGCGTGTTCTCAGCGGGCGCCGCCTCGCCGATGAGCCGGATCGTGCAGTCCTGGGTGGCTGCGAGTCGGAGTGCATCCACGGTCAGGCCATCGATACCGGTGATGGCAACATCGTCGAGGGTCACCCCGAGGCCCCAGCAGGTGTTCGCGAGGATCACGAGCTTGATGGCTGCATCGATCCCCCGCACATCGTAGGTCGGGTCGGCCTCCGCGTACCCGAGCTCGCGGGCCTCGGCAAGAGCCTGTTCGTAGGTCAGGCCCTCGTCGTCCATGCGGGTCAGGATGTAATTGCAGGTCCCGTTCAGCACGCCCGTGATGGACGAAAAACGGTTGCCCGCCAGCCCGTCGCGGATCGCGTGGAAAACGGGAATTGCCCCCCCCACGGTCGCCTCGAACCGGAGTGCGACTCCCGCGTCTTCAGCAAGTGCCGCAAGCCCGGGGTAGTCGGTGGCGATCGGTCCCTTGTTCGAGGTGACCACGTGTCGTCCCTGTTCGAGGGCGCTCCGGATGTGCGTGAGCGCGGGCTCGCCGGTCATCGCGTTGGTCGGCGTCAGTTCGACGAGCACGTCGTACGCTCCCGAGGCGATGACGTCGGCGGCGGAGAGACCCGACGGGCCGCACCGCCCGGTCCCGCATTTTTCGTCGAGGATCGCAGCCGGATCGAGGCCGTCCGGGTCGATCCGGGCCGACGACGAGTCCGCGACAGCGGTCAGGACAAAGCCCAGCTCGGGCTTTGCCGCGAGCATCTGGAGGAGACCCCTGCCGACGGCCCCGAGCCCGAGCACGGCGACCCTCATGCCTCGGTCCCCCCGAGCGGCTCGACGATCAAAAGGCCCTTCTCCGCCGCCACCTGCCGGAGGAGGTCGAGCGCCCGCTCCATCTCGGCGCGCGTTGTCGCCTTGATCGTGATCAGCGCGGTCGACGGCTCGGCGATCGCGGGCATATGAACGTTCAGCTCGGCCACCTCGGCGGACCCGGTGGCATCGATCCGGCCGATCGTATCCCCGATGTCGGTATGGATCAGGTGGCCGATCATGATGACGGACTGCCGGTGGAGAAGCCGCTCCTCCCCGAGCCGGAGGATGTTGACCCCCTGGAGTTTGATCGCGGAAACGAGCGTATCGAGCCGCTCCTGCGCGATCTCGAGGACGATCTGAACTCCAAGCGTGTCCGACGACGAGTCGGGCTCACGCTGGTGGATCACGGCGATGATGTTGCCGCCGAACTCCGAGATCGGCGTGAGAGCGGCCACGAGCTGCCCCGGGCTGTCCTTCATCTCCAGTTTCATCGAGACCTGCAGACGGACCACCTTCTCCTTCTTCTGGTACCTTGCACGAGGCGGACTATAAGTCTTCTTTTACGCGGCGGGCGTCCTATCGGGAGAGTCGAGCGCGAGCGCGAGGAGTCCGTCGACATCGACGTGGTCGGCCACGAGCCGTGCCAGGCGGGCGTATGGGTCGTCATCCGCCACGGGCTCGTACGCGAGCCCCCGCCGCTCGTGGAGGAAGGAGAGAAGGCCGTCGACTGCGGAGGGGTTCTGGAAGAGACCGTGCAGGTATGTGCCGATCACGAGCCCGTCCTCGCTCACGGCGCCGTCGTCGTCGAAGGCGGGCGATGTGCCGGGGTCACGGACGGTCTCGCCCATGTGTATTTCGTATCCCTTCACCGTCTCAATCCGCGAGAGGATCGGACCCGCTGGCCGGGCGGCCCTCTCGGACTGCCGGGTGGTCTTCTCGTACGCGGCGAAGCGGGTCTCCACGGGGAGGAGCCCGAGTCCCGGCAGGGTCCCGACGCGGTCCTCGACCCCGGTGTCTTCCACCGTCCGGCCCAGCATCTGGTATCCGCCGCAGATGCCGAGGACCGGGACGCCCGCCGCATACGCCCGCTTCACCTCGTCGGCCCCGCCCGAGGCGAGAAGCTGCGCGAGGTCCTCCATCGTGTTCTTGGTGCCGGGCAGGATGACGCAGTCGTACCCGGTGAGCGGCGCGCCCGGCCGGACGTACTCGACGGCGGCTCGCCGCTCGAGGGCCTCGAAGTCCGTGAAGTTCGAGATCCGCGGAAATCGCACGACCGCTATCCGGACTGGGTGATCCCCGGAGCGCTTGTCGCCGATCGAGAGCGAGTCCTCGCTCGGCAACTCGAGTTCCGCGTACGGCAGGACCCCGAGTACGGGCACGCCCGAGAGGGCCTCGAGGATCTTTACGCCTTCCGCGAAGAGGGCCGGGTCGCCGCGAAACTTGTTGACAATCACCCCCCGGACGAGCCGCCTGATCGGGGCTGGCAGCAGTGCAATCGTGCCGCAGACCTGTGCAAAGACGCCGCCGCGCTCGATGTCCGCGACAAGAACGATCGGCAGGCGGAGGCGCTCAGCAAGGCGCATGTTCGCGATGTCGCGGGCATACAGGTTCACTTCGGCCGCACCGCCGGCTCCCTCGACCACGATGCAGTCGTGGTCGGCCGCGAGGCGATCGTACGCCTTGAGCGCACACTCGAGAAGCGCATCGGTCTCCCGGTAGTAGTCGGCGATCGCGACGTCGCGGTACGGCCGGCCCATCAGCACGATCTGCGAGCATCGGTCGCCCTTCGGCTTGAGCAGGATCGGGTTCATCTCGGCCCGGGGCTCGACACGCGCCGCGACAGCCTGCATGGCCTGAGCGATCCCGATCTCGGCCCCATCGCGAGTCACGTACGAGTTCAGGCTCATGTTCTGGGACTTGAACGGCGCGACCGAACATCCACGGTCCGAGAGGAGCCGGCAGACGGCGGCAACGACTGTACTCTTGCCTACGTGCGAGGCGGTGCCGAGGATCATCAGTGACACGAGAGAATGCTCCGGGGATCGCGACGGTCGTGAAACGAACGGCTTCTGTCGCGTTATGCCAACAAATATATAAGCAGACCTTGAATTTAGATGTAATGAGTGGAGGGATCTGTTCAACCTGTGGACTGCCTAGTGAACTGTGCATCTGCGAAGAAGTTGCGAAGGAGCAGCAGAGGATCAACGTCATCGTCAACAGGCGACGGTACGGCAAGGAGGTCACCGTGATCGAGGGGCTCGATCCCGCGGACATCGACCTCCAGGACCTGACCAAGTATCTCAAGGGTCGCCTCGCCTGCGGCGGGACGGTGAAAGGCAGTTCGATAGAACTCCAGGGCGAGCACCGCGACAGAGTCAAGGAACTTCTGACCAAGAAGGGCTACTCCCTCGACAATATCTCCTGACCCCCACACTGATTTTTTGAAATTCAGCCGGGTCGGGTCGCCGGACGGATGAGAGATGTCGCGTACTGACGTACACTCCGACAGCGAACGACTTGGCCAGGTCGAGCTCGAACTGGGCGCTCTCCAGAGAACGCTTCGCAGTCGCCACATCCCCGCGATCGTCCTGGTCGAGGGCTGGAACGCCTCCGGGATCTCGGACACAGTCGCGGACCTCCTGCGTGGGCTCGACCCGCGCGGGTTCGACTTTCACGCCTTCGGCCGTCCTGACGAGGAGGACCAGGGCCACAGCTTCCTCCGACGCTTCTGGGTCCAGACCCCCGCCCGGGGCCGGATCGCGGTCTTCGCACGCTCGTGGTACTCGCGGGCCCTGGACGAGGAACTGACGGGGATCAACTGGGAGAGCCGGCTCGATCGGGCGCTCCGCTCGATATCGACCTTTGAACGGCAGCTCGCGGATGATGGCACCCTGATCCTCAAATTTTTTCTTGAGATCAGCCGGGAGGAACAGCGCCAGCGTCTGCTTGCACGCGAACGGGATCCCCTGACCTCGTGGATGATCACGAAGAACGACTGGGATTTCCACCGCCAGTACGACGAGCTCGCCCCCGTCATCGATCGGATCCGGGAGTCTACGGACGCGCCCTGGGCTCCCTGGCACATTGTCGATGCCGAGAAGACCCCGTCTGCCGTCGAGGAGGTGCTCTCGACCGTAGTCGCCCGATTCCGGGCCCGCCTCGAGAACGACAAGGCCACGGCGCGGCTGGTCCTCGCCCCGCCTCCGGCCGTCGACAACACTTCTCCCCTCGACCAGGCGGATCTTTCGCGATCGATGAGTCGGCACGAGTACAACGCCGTGGCACCCGAGTGCCGTGCGCGCCTCCGCGCCTGCCAGTACTCGCTTTACCGGCGGAAAGTCCCGCTGATGATCGTGTACGAAGGCTGGGACGCGGCCGGCAAGGGCGGCTCGATCCGTCGGCTGGTCGAGCCGATGAACCCGCGGGGATACGCAGTCGTGCCGATCGGCCGGCCGACAGAGGACGAGCTCGCGCACCACTACCTCTGGCGGTTCTACCGGCAGTTCCCGCGCGCCGGCGAGATCCGGATCTTCGATAGATCGTGGTACGGGCGCGTGCTCGTGGAGCGCGTGGAAGGGCTGGCTTCCGAGAACGATTGGCAGCGGGCGTACCGGGAGATCAACGAGATGGAGCGGTCGTACGTCGAGTCGGGCGGGGGCCTCGTCAAGTTCTGGCTCGAGATCGACGCCGAAACCCAGCTCCGGCGGTTTCGAGAGCGCGAGGAGAGCCCGGACAAGCAGTGGAAGATCACCGAGGAGGACTGGCGGAACCGCGAGAAGTGGGAGCAATACGAAAGGGCCGTGCGCGAAATGCTCGCGCGGACGCATACCGCGCACGCCCCCTGGACCGTGGTCGAGTCCAACGACAAGCAGTACGCCCGGATCAGGGCGCAGCGGACCGTGATCGAGTACGTGAACGGCCTGATCTAGGGGAGGTTTCCATCCCCCTGGCAGTCGTGCTGCCGCGCCTCGCTCATGGCGACCAGCAGCTCGAAGATCTGCTGCACGGCCGTTGCGTCGACCCCGCATTCGACCGCGCGCTCGAAGGCCCTGTCGAGCACGACCTGCCGTCGCGCCTCGTCGCGTACCGGGAGGTGCTCAATATATTTCTGGCGTGCGATCCGCCCGGCGCAGGTCTGCCGCCGGCGGATCAGGTCGATGATCTCCGCGTCGATACGGTCGATCTCGTCCCGGAGTTCCTCAAGCGTCGCCATACCGGATCAGGATCTGCGGGGCGCGGGATAAATGAGTCGCACGACAACCGGCCGCATCGAACCGGGTAGGTCGCCGGAACCGAAGAGAACGACCGGTCGACCTCTCCGGCGCGATTCGTAAAGAACCCGTGAGATAGAGTCGCGCGAAGCACGGCGGCAACTGGAAATACCCCCGGACACGAACTCTATGGGATCGTACGATGCTCGAGAGGATACCCCGCCGCGAACGGATTGACCTGGCCATCGCATGGCTCGCGATCGCGGTCGCGTTCACGATTGCGAGATTCAACCTGCTGGGCGGCGGGATCGATCCTGTCTCCGCGCTCTTTGTCTTCATGGTCTCTCTGCTCACGGTCGGGATCGGGTTCGTACTCCATGAGCTGGCTCACAAGTTCATGGCCATGCGCTTCGGGTACTGGGCCGAGTTCCGCAAGGACAACCAGATGCTCCTGATCGCGGTCGTGCTCGCGGCCCTCGCCGGTGTCGTCTTTGCGGCCCCCGGGGCGACCGTGGTCTACGGCGACCGTATCAACAAGCGCGAAAACGGGCTGATCTCGGCCGCCGGACCTGCAACAAGCCTCGCGCTTGCGCTCGGGTTTCTCGGCCTCTTTCTCGTCACCCCCGGATCCGTGTTCGGGTACATCGGCCTGGCAGGGCTCCAGATCAACGCGATGATCGCCGCCTTCAACATGCTCCCGGTCTCGGTCCTGGACGGCCGGACCGTGCTCAGATGGAATGTCGTGGTCTTCGCGGTCCTGATTGCGGCGGCCTTCGCGCTGACATACGTCGCTCTCACACCGAGCTTGTTAGGGCAACTATCATCTATCTTTTGATTGCATTGTACGGGGATGAAAAGAGAGTACTTCGCCGTGTTCGCGCTGATCGCGCTCTGCACGGCACTTCTCGCGGCGGGATGCACGACACCGACGTCCAGCGGCTCGCCGACGTCGACCGCTGCGCCGGTCGTCACGACGCCCCCCGCTTCGCCGGCGGGTGACGCGAACGCCTCCGCCGCGGTGCCTGCGTCGAAGCAGGCTGTGCTTCACACGAGCATGGGCGACATCACGATCGCGCTCTACGACGATATGCCGGTCACGGCCGGTAACTTCGAAAAGCTGGTTCGGGAAGGATTCTACGCCAACATTACGTTCCACCGCGTGATGGACCAGTTCATGATCCAGGGCGGCGACCCCACGGGCACCGGCATGGGCGGCCCGGGCTATGAGATCCAAGACGAGTTCCCCGCCGGACGGTCGAACCGGAACGACCGTGGCACGATCTCGATGGCGAACGCTGGCCCGAACACGGGCGGCTCGCAGTTCTTCATCAACCTCGTTGACAACAACTACCTCGACGCGAAGCACCCCGTCTTCGGGAAGGTCGTGAAGGGAATGGAGGTCGTTGACGCGATCGGCAAGGTCCCGGTCGACGCGAGGGACCGGCCAGTCACGCCGGTCGTGATCACGTCGGCCGAGATGCTCTGAAGGGAATCCCCCTTCTCTCTCCGTCGCCGCCTCCCGCGACCGTCACCACCATTTCCGCCTTTGGAATACAACGGCACTACGCAGCAGGGTACGAATTCCGCTTTCGATCCTGCCCGACTAAATAGTACGTGAAGGAGTACTAACACCAGGTGAGACGACCATGACCACGACGATACCTGCATCCAGGCAGGTCGTGCTCCGCACGACCATGGGCGACATCACGATTGCGCTCTACGACGACATGCCAGTCACGGCCGGCAACTTCGAAAGCCTCGTAACGAAGGGCTTCTACACCAACGTCACGTTCCACCGCGTCATCGACCGGTTCATGCTCCAGGGCGGCGACCCCACGGGCACCGGCATGGGCGGCCCGGGCTACGAGATCCAAGACGAGTTTCCCGCCGGACGGTCGAACCGGAACGACCGCGGCACGATCTCGATGGCGAACGCTGGCCCGAACACGGGCGGCTCGCAGTTCTTCATCAACCTCGTTGACAACAACTACCTCGACGCGAAGCACCCCGTCTTCGGGAAGGTCGTGGAAGGGATGGAGGTTGTCGACGCGATCGGCAAGGTCCCGGTCGACGCGAGGGACCGGCCGGTCACGCCGGTCGTGATCACGTCGGCCACGATGCTCTGAGGCCGACGCCCCTCTTTTCTCCTGCGGGCCGGTGATGATGGCACGTCCACACCGGGATCCCCGTTCCCTCGCAACCGTCCCGTCCTAAGGGAATCTTTATCTCGTCCTTCGGCAACAGATCCAGAGAACGAGGCACAAATTATGGGTAAACCGGTACTGATCGACTTCTACGCAGAATGGTGCGGACCCTGCAAGATGCAGACCCCCATCATCGAAAAACTGAAGGAACGCATGGGAGACAAGATCGAAGTTCGCAAGCTCGACGTCGACCAGCACATGAAGGAGGCGACCGACTACCGGATCAGCGTGGTCCCGACTCTGGTGATCGAGATGGACGGCAAGGTCATCCGTCGCCTCGAAGGCGTTACCGGGGCTGCCGAGCTCGAGCAGATTCTCGCGCCGCTGGTGGCCGGGTGAGGATCGGGTTCCCCGGCGGAGCCTGAGGAAACGGCGAGGGCATGGCCATGCGCCTCGCCCAGACGCGCGAGGTTCGGCGAGGTGAGCAGTGAATGAGACCTCGGGATAGAGGAGGCGGGACCTGACCTTCGTCATCAACGAAAGCTCGAACCAGGATGCGGCCCATTTCCGTGAGGTCGTGGTCTCCCCCGTCAACCAGATGGAACGGCGTGAATCTTCACCCATGTCCCGCCGCCCGCGGGTTCGGTCACCCAGCTCGTGCAGCGGCTCCTGCCCGACTCACAGGTCGTCGCAGCGTTCAACGCGATCGCGGCGATCCGGTGGAAGGCGCTCGACAAGCCGCTCGATGACGCGGCCCCGCTAGAAACCCCCGACCGGGTTCATGACATCCCAGTTTCTGAACGTGGTGCGGTACAGCAAGATGCGCGGTGTCGGATCAGGTTCCCCTAGGGATCGGATCATGGCGATGGTCGAGACGCTCGGCGAGTGGTACGGCCCGATCCCCTGGTGGCGGGCTTCGCCCGAAGAGGTGATGATCGGCGCTATCCTGGTCCAGCAGACGCGATGGGAGAACGTGGAGCGCGGACTCGACCGGCTTCGCGCGGCGGGCCTCCTCTCGTTCGAGGCGATCGACAAGGCCCCGCCGGAGGCGGTCGAGGAGGCCGTCTGCTGCACGGGGTTCTTCCGGGTCAAGACCCGCAGGCTGAAGGCCCTCGCCCGGCTCATGACACGCACGTACGGCTCGGTCGAGGCGATGGCCCGGGCGCCCACGGACGAACTCCGCCGCGACCTCCTTGGCGTCCCCGGCATCGGTGAGGAGACGGCCGACGCGATTCTCTGTTACGCTTTCAGCCGCTGTGCGTTCGTGATCGACACGTACACGCGCCGCCTCTGCGCCTGCGCAGGGGTCGCGGAGCCGCCCGGCGGGTACCGCGCGCTCTTCGAATCGGTATTGCCGCGAAAGAACCGGAGTTACCGCCAGACCCATGCGCATATCGTTGAATACGGCAAAACCTACTGCAGCAGGAGACGGTGCGAGGGATGCTCGATCAGGAGTTCGGACGGATAGGCCGGCGGCTCGTCGCCGAGAGGCTCGTCGGCGCCACCTTCGGCAACATGTCGGTGCGCGACGGCGACGCGCTGCAGATCACGAAAACCGGGTGCTGCCTCGACGAACCGGGGCTTCCCGTCACGGTGCCGCTCGCAGGAGAGGCCCCGCAAGAGGCGTCGTCCGAGTACCGGGTCCACCGGGCCGTCTACCTCCGGGCCGGGTACCGGGCGATCGTCCACGCCCACCCGGTACACGCGGTCGCGGCCTCGCTCCTCTACGACGCGATCGAGCCGATCGACTCGGAGGGGGAGATGCTCTGCCCGTTCATCCCCGTCGTCGCCGGGCGTCCCGGCACGGACGAGCTCGCGAACGCGGTGGCCGAAGGGCTGGCCCGGGCTCGCGTGGTGATCGCGCGGGGCCACGGGACCTTCGCGGGCGGCGCCTCGCTCGACGAGGCCTGCCTCTACACCTCGCTCGCCGAACACGCCTGCCACGTCCTCCTCCTGGTCGAGGCGCACCGCCGGGGGTGATGGGCGCGCTCGCAATCATCGGCGGCACGAGCCTGCTCGACTGCCCCCTTCCCCCGCTCGAGGAGCGAACGGTCCCGACCCCGTTCGGCCCGGCCTCTGTACTCGCGGGCAACGGGTTCCTGCTCCTGCTCCGGCACGGCAACGGCCGTCCCCCGCACCGGGTCAACCACCGGGGGAACCTGGCCGCGCTTGCTCTCGCGGGTGCGGACCGGGTCGTGCTGATCGGATCGACGGGCTCGCTCCGGGCCGAGCACAGGCCCGGCTCCCTCCTGGTTCCCGCTGACTACGCTACGACTGCGCTCGTGCCGACGATCCACGACGGGGCTATTGTCCACGTCTGCCCCGGCTTCTCAGACGGACTCTCGCAACGGCTCGCCGGGCTCGTACCCGGCACCCACCACGGCGGCGTTTACGTCCAGACACCGGGGCCGCGGCTCGAGACGCAGGCCGAGGTGCGGGCGCTCGCGCAGTATGCAGACGTCGTCGGGATGACCTGCGCCTCCGAGGCCGCACTCGCGAACGAGCTCGGTCTCGAGGTGGCTGCGCTTTGCACAGTCGAGAACTACGCCCACGGCCTCGACAACAGCCCCGTCTCGTTCGAGGCGATCGTCGAGGCGGCCCGCGCTAACGCCGACCGCATGGGCGGAATTGTGCAGCGGCTGATCGAGGAACTCTGACATGACTAAGGATACCGACATCTTCGAGACCCGCGCCCCGCTCCTGATCCGGGACGTGCGCCGGGACGACCGCATAGTCGACGTGGTCGTCGGCGACGACGGCCTGATCGCCGCGATCGGCGAGAAAGCCGGGCGCGGCCACGAGTACGACCACGAGATCGACGGCCGGGGCCGCGTCCTCCTGCCGGGGCTCGTCAACACCCACACGCACGCGGCCATGACCCTGCTCCGGGGGTACGCGGACGACATGCTCCTCCAACCCTGGCTCGCCGAGCGAATCTGGCCGCTCGAGGCCCACCTGACCGCGGACGATGTCTACTGGGGCACGCGCCTCGCCTGCCTCGAGATGATCGCGAGCGGCACTGTCGGGTTCAACGACATGTACTTCTTCATGGAGTCGGCCGCCCGCGCCGTGGACGAGGCCGGCCTGCGCGCCCAGCTCGCCTACGGGTTCATCGACCTCTTCGACAGCGCGAAGCGCGAGCACGAGTGCCGCGCGACGGAGGAGCTCGCGGACACGGTGGCCCGCATGGCGAACCCGCGCCTCTCGGCGGCCGTCGGACCGCACGCAGTCTACACGGTCTCGCCCGAGGGGCTCCGCTGGTGCGCGGAGTTCGCTGCCGAGCAGAAGATCGGGGTCCACGTCCACCTCGCCGAGACGGAGACCGAGGTCGCGGACGCCGTTCGGACTACGGGCCGGCGCCCGGCCGCGCTGCTGGACGAGGCGGGCCTGCTCTGCCCGCGCACGGTCGCGGCCCACGGCTGCTGGCTCGACGACGCCGAGTGCCGCCTGATGGCTGAGCGGGGAGCGACCGTCTCCCACAACCCGGCCTCGAACATGAAGCTCGCGACGGGACGGGCCATGCCCTACCCGGCGCTGAAACAGGCCGGCGCCCGGATCGCCCTCGGGACGGACGGCGCAGCATCGAACAACAGCCTCGATCTCTTCGAGGAGATGAAGACGGCCGCGCTCTTACAGAAGTTTGCGTGGGGCGACCCGACGGTCCTCCCTGCCCCGGAAGCCCTCTCGCTCGCAGCCAACAACGCCCACGCGGCCCTCGGGTGGGCCGGGGGCAGGCTCGAGGCGGGGGCTCCGGCGGACCTCGTGCTCGTCGACACGCGAACGCCGTGCAACACCCCGCTCCACAGCGCGGTCTCGAACGCGGTCTACGCCTGCTCGGGCGCCGCGGTCACGACCACGCTCTGCGCCGGCCAAGTGCTGATGCACGAGAGGGTGATCCCGGGCGCGGACGAAGTGCTGAGCGGTGCCACGAACGCTGCGCGGGCCCTGATCGGCCGCGCCGCCGAGAGCCCCTGAGATGTCAGCGGCTGCGGCGCGAGCGGCAGCGGGGTTTTTATCTTCCGATCACTCCTCCAGGGAGGGACCGGGAGGAGATCGCCCGTTTGGCTACGTCAGGGCGGGGGCCTGACGCCGCAGCACCCGGGGCTAGAATGAAGGTATAATGTGGGTACGAAGAGAATATATGAGCCAGGAGACCGGGCGACGATCCTCCCAGCACAAGGTGAAATAGTTCCGTGATGCACCCTCGCTCCCTCTCTGCCCAGAGTGCCGTCTCCAGACCCGACGGAGGGGAGCCGGGCTCGTTCGTGATCTCCCTCGACTGCGAACTCTTCTGGGGTGTGAGGGACAAACGGCGGCTTCAGGACTACCGCGAGAACCTCCTTGGGGAGCGCCAGGTCGTCCCCCGCCTGCTCGACCTCTTCGACGAGTTCGACGTCCACGCAACCTGGGCCTTCGTCGGCTTCCTCTTCTACTCGGACCGGTTGAGCCTCATCTCAAACCTTCCGAACCGCCTGCCGCACTACACGAACCCGCTCTTCTCGGCCTACGACGAGCTGGCCGCGATCGGCGAGGACGAGTCCCTCGACCCCTTTCATTTCGGCGGGAGCCTGATCGAGGAGGTGCTGCGTCACCCGGGCCAGGAGGTCGCGAGCCACACCTTCTCTCACTTCTACTGCCTCGAGCAGGGCCAGACCGTGGAGGACTTCCGGGCGGACCTCGAGGCGAACTGCCGAGCAGCCCAGCGGCACGGGATCGACCTGCGGAGCCTGGTCTTCCCGAGGAACCAGGTCAACCCTGACTACCTGGAGATCTGTTACGACCTCGGGATCTGCGCCTACCGCGGGAACACCTCGTCGTGGCTCTACCGTTCCATGAACGAGGAGGAGGAGTCGACCGTCCGCCGGGCGCTCCGCTACGCTGATGCCTTCGTCAACCTCTCGGGGAGCCGGATCGTGCGGCCCGCGGGGAACGGCGGGAGGACCCCGATCGACGTCAGTGCTTCGAGGTTCCTCTACCCCCAGTACTGGTGGTCGGCCCCGTTCGACCGCATACGGGTGCGGCGGATCGCGAACGAGATGCGGGTCGCCGCGCGGAAGGGCTACTGCTACCATATCTGGTGGCACCCGCACAACTTCGGGGTGAACCAGGAGGCGAATCTCCGGATCCTGCGCGGTATCCTGGAGGAGTACCGGGCCCTGCACGACGAGTATGGCTTCGCGGCCCTCTCGATGAGCGAGGTCGCGGACCGGGTGCTCCGGCAACCCGCGGTTTGAGGAGGTCGCCTCCTCCGGCAGTTACGCCGTCTCGATCTTCGACGCGCACTCAAGGCCGAGCTCTTCGATGGAGACCTCACGCATCCTGAATTTCTGGATCTTGCCGGAGACCGACATGGGAAAGTCATCGACGAACTTCACGTATCGGGGGATCTTGAAGTGCGCGATCTTCCCGACACAGAAGCTGCGGATCTCCTCCGGCATGGCGGTCTCGCCCTCTTTGAGCGCGACCCAGGCCATCAGCTCCTCGCCGTACTTCTCGTCGGGGACGCCGATCACGTAGACGTCGCGGATCTTCGGGTGGTGGTGGAGGAACTCCTCGATCTCGCGGGGGTAGAGGTTCTCGCCGCCGCGGATCACCATGTCCTTGAGCCTCCCCTCGATCTTGAAATAGCCCTCCTCATCCATGGTTCCGAGGTCGCCCGTGTGGACCCAACCGTTCCGGTCGAGCGTCAGGTGCGTGGCCGACGGGTTGTTGTAGTAGCACTTCATGACCATGTAGCCGCGGGCGCAGATCTCGCCGACCTCGCCCCGGGGCAGGATCTTCCCCGTGGCCGGGTCGACGATCTTGAGCTCGGCGTGGGGGAAGGACCGGCCGACCGTGGAGACGCGCCGCTCCAGCGGGTCGTCGGTCGTGGTCATGGTGACCCCCGGTGCGGTCTCGGTCTGGCCGTACACGATCACAATCTCGGACATGTTCATGCGCGTGTTGACCTGCTTCATCACCTCGACGGGACAGGG
>CAYWVY010000002.1:0-50819 GCA_964461885.1 uncultured Methanospirillum sp.
GGGTTACAACGCCGATCTGGCCCACATCGGCAGACTTCGTCTGCTCGATGGAGAATGTTCCCGTGCCCGCCGCGCTCGCCAGTCCAACGACTGCGAGGGAGAGCATGAAGAACAGTGCCAGATGCTTTGTAAATCTCATGAATTCACCTACTCGTAATGGTTCATTACGCATGATACAGCAGTAAGATACCTCTCAAAAATCAGCATCCTATGTTTAAAAACCTTCTCAAAACAATCCGGAGCATTCGGAGAGGATGGATGGGCGGAGTATCATTTCATGTCCGCGGAAGCCATATATTCGGGTAAAATATTGTAATCGGTATCCGGCCATAGGGATATACCGATGCCCCCGGGTCCCGCCGGCGGCAGGTGCGGCAGGGCCGGCCTTCACACACCGGGGGGTGCTCCGGGTGGACGTGTCCGGTATTAATAACGGTTCGGGCATAGTGTACGGGGGGAAATGAAAGGAGGAAAGAGCGCCCTGTTCGCCGCCCAACGACTCAGGCCAGGGCAGTCGAGAGGGGAGGACGGAGGCGGCGCCAACGTCCAGAGCATCATCAAATCGATGGGACTGGTCTTCGGCGACATCGGAACGAGCCCCATTTACACGCTGGCTGTCATCTTCCTCACAACCCCCGTGACCGAGCAGAACATCATCGGGGTCCTCTCCCTGATCATATGGACGCTCATCGTGATCATCACGGGCCAGTACGCCTGGCTTGCCATGAGCCTCGGGAAGAAGGGAGAGGGCGGGACGATCGTGCTCCGGGAACTTCTCCTCCCGCTCCTCAAAAAAGGGCGCAATGCGAGTTTCGTCACCCTCATTACCATCCTGGGCATCTCGCTCCTGATCGGTGACGGCGTGATCACGCCGGCGATGAGCATCCTTTCGGCTGTCGAGGGGCTCGAATTGATACCGGGCCTCGAGGGGCTTGCTCAGGGCACGCTCATCCTGATCGCCGGAGTCATCGCCATACTCCTGTTCTCCTTTCAGCGCCGCGGCACAGAGCGCGTTGCGTTCACGTTCGGTCCGATCATGGTTGTCTGGTTCGCGGTCCTTACCATCTCCGGTCTCGTCTCGCTTGTCCAGGCCCCTTTCATGATCCTTGCGTTCAACCCGCTCGCCGGCCTCGCTTTTCTTACGGGCCATGGGATCGCCGGGTTCTTCATCCTCTCGTCCGTGATCCTCTGTGCAACCGGCGGAGAGGCTCTCTACGCCGACATGGGCCACCTCGGTCGCGCCCCCATCCGCAAGGCCTGGGTGTTCGTATTCGTGGCGCTCGTGATCAACTACCTGGGCCAGGGGGCGTTCCTCCTCCAGCACCAGCAGTCGAACAACCTCCTCTTCGAGATGTTCTACGCCCAGGCGGGGTTCTTCTACATCCCGCTCCTCATCCTTTCGATTGCCGCGACCGTGATCGCCTCGCAGGCCATGATCAGCGGCATCTTCTCGGTGGTCTATCAGGGAATTACAACCCGGATACTACCGATGTTGAAGATCGACTACACCTCGAGCGAGCTCCGGTCGCAGATCTATATCGATACCATCAACTGGCTCCTGCTCGCGGCTGTTCTCGTCGTCATGGTCGCCTTCCGGGCATCCTCGAACCTTGCAGCCGCCTACGGCCTCGCCGTCACGGGAGACATGGCCCTTACCGGCACCCTGATCACCAGCATATTATTCCTGAGGGGCCACCGTGGAAAGGCCCTTGTCGCTGCGGGGATCACGATGATCGACATCACGTTCCTGCTCGCCAGCCTGACAAAACTCCCTGCGGGAGCCTACTGGTCCCTCGTGCTCGCGGCAATCCCGTTCTCGATCATCGCGATCTACCACTTTGGGCAGAAACGGATCTACCGGCACCTCCAGCCGATCCCGTTCCAGAGGTTCCTGAACGAGTTCCGGGATGTCTATGCGACCAAGCCGAAGATCGAAGGGACCGCGCTCTTCTTCGCGCGCGACTTCCAGCAGGTTCCGCCCTACGTCGGGCTGACCGTCTTTGAGAACAACATCATCTACGAAGACAATGTCCTCGTCTCCATCAGGACACTCGATCGTCCGTTCGGGATCTCGTGGGAGTTCAGAAAAAGCCCGACCCCGGGCATTCGTCTCTTCGAGGTGCGGGGCGGGTACCTGGAGATGATCGACGTGGTCGCGATCTTCAAGGAGGCGAGCATCGAGGAGAAGACGATCTTCTACGGTCTCGACGAGATCGTCTCGACGAACTTCGTCTGGAAGGTCTTCTCCCTGATCAAACGGCTATCGCCGTCTTTTGTCCAGTTCTACAAGCTGCCGGCGAACCGGATCCACGGCGTGGTCACGCGGGTCGAGCTCTAGGGGCGGCCCGCCGCGTCACCGGCAGGGCGGGTGGACCCTTCCCTTGCATAAGTGCGTGAGGGGAACTCGCTTCCCTGAGGCAGGATCGTCATTGGAACCGGGCTCCCACCTTCGACCATCTCCCCGACCGGGAGGACTCCGAGGACGGTCCGGTCCCCGTTTGAAAGGGCCGGCATCACGAGGGCCATGCCAGAGCCGTCAACGGCGAGCACGCGGAACCCATGCGCCCTGGCCCAAGCCCCTGCCCTTGGGGGCACAGGGGCCGACGGAATTGCGGAGATGGTGATCAGCCGGCCAAGCCGAACAGAGGAATCCTGTGCCTGAGCGGCGCGCTCAAACCGGAGCAGGTGCTGCCCGAGCCGCTCGACATGCATCGACTGCGGGGCAAAGCCCGCGATCAGGTCGATCAGAGCCTGCTGTTCGGCCGTCGTATTACCCGCGCCCGGCTGCAGCAGACGCGTCTCTCTTGCGCGAGGCTGTGGAGAGAGCAATGTCCCGTTCCGGTCCATCGTCACGGCGGGAGAACGGGACCCGAGATACGACCCGACCAGGGCAACCCCGGCAACGCCCGAGATCCCGAGAAAGATGAAGATCAGGTAACTGATCCAGCGCGGGAGTCTAAAGGGCGAGCCCGCAGCATCCACGGGGCCGGAGCTCGGCAACGGTGCCATGGTCTCAGTCGGGCTCGGGACGAGATCGACCTCGTATGCACCCGGGGGGAGCTCGATCGGCGGAGCCTGCTCCGTCTCTGCCGTGAAGAACGGCATCGCCGCCGGCGGGTCTGTCGGTGTCAGGTTCGATGTGTCGGCCGGCATCTCCCAGGTGGGAGTCGGTTCGAGACTCTCGATCTCGGTCGGACCGGCATATGGCGTCATCCCGGGGTCGATATCCGGGGTCCGATCATCGGTCGGATACACGGACTCGTATGCTGTCACGATTGGCCAGGGCGTGGACGGCGCACCGTTCAGGGCTTCAGTCGACCATGGCTCGGTCAGGTTCCGGTCCGCGGATGGAGTCGAAGCCACCGTGGTCGGCTCGGCAGTAGTCGGGGGCGGAGATGTAGGCGCGGAGGTCATCGGCGTCGCCGTGGATCTCGGCGTGCTTGCCTTCGTCGACGGCGCCGCGGTGGTCGAAGCAGTGGTCGAAGGCCGCGAGGTCGTCTTGCGGACAGCCGGTGAAGGAGTTGCTGGCGGGGCCTGTGTTGTCGTCTTCGCTGCGACCGTGGAGATGGAGGAGTCGGCGGAAAGGCCCGGGCTCGTCGGCAGAGTCGTCTGGACCGCTATCGATGGCGAGGCCGACGCCTGGAGGGCCGGAGACGCTATCCCGGTGGGGCCCGGCGTGACCGCCTGCGCCGCGCAGAGGCAGAGGCCGACGATGGCGAAGAGGAGGAGGACGGGTTTCACAAACAGTCTCACGGTACAGCTCCCGTGGGGAGGAACTCGAGGCGGCGGAAAGTCGTCCGCCCAGACGCATATAGTGGATCTGAAGTGCCTGCTATAAATGCCCTCGCAATGGGGAACGGCTCAGTAGCAGAAGAAGACGAATTGGCCTTTATTCCACAAACCGGTGCCGATCACCACGCTGGCGAATAGGAGGCGGATATACCTCGAGTGTGTGCGTCTTCACGCCCGGGCGGGGGTGCGCATTTAAGTAGCGGGTCTGTATATATAATAGAGTACCTATGTTCAAGCGGTCAGTTCCCGGCAGACGACATGGGGGAGTGATCACGTGTATTCACCTGACACGACCAAGTATCTCATTCACCTTACCTTGCAGACAGAGGGGGTGGTCGAGAAGCCTGATGTAGTTGGGGCCATCTTTGGCCAGACTGAAGGGTTGCTCGGCGAAGACCTCGATTTGCGAGATCTGCAACGAACTGGACGTGTAGGTCGAATAGACGTCCAGATCACAAGTAAGAAGGGCGAGACGCGTGGAGACATCTACATCTCGTCATCACTCGATCGGGCTGAGACCGCCATCCTGGCGGCCTCGCTTGAAACCATCGACCGTGTCGGACCCTGTGTCGCCCGGGTCGCGGTCGAGTCCATTGAGGACATTCGGGTTACGAAGCGGCGGCGCATCGTCGAAAGAGCGAAGGAGCTCCTGCTGGATCACTTCGACGAGGGGGCGATCGATAGTTACATCCTCCTCGACGAGGTGCGCGAGGCGATCCGTATCGAGAAGATCGAAGCGATCGGCGACGACAAAGTCCCTGCAGGTCCGAACGTCGTCGACTCGGATGCGATCATCATCGTCGAAGGGCGGGCGGACGTGATCAACCTCCTCAAGTACGGGATCAAGAACGCGGTGGCAGTCGAAGGGACGAACGTCCCGGGAACGATCGTCGATCTCTCGGACAAGAAGACGGCGACAGCGTTCCTGGACGGAGACCGCGGAGGCGAGTTGATCCTCCGCGAGCTCCTCCAGATCGCCGACATCGACTTTGTCGCGTTCTCGCCTCGGGGCAAGTCCGTCGAGGACATGTCCAGAAAGGAGATCATCAAAGCCCTCAGAAATAAGATCCCGGTCGAGTACGTACGTGAGCAGTACTTCACCGAGGACGGAGAGCATCGAGGGACTCCGAAGGGCCCATCCGAGAACAACGGAGCAGTGCCCCCTCCCGAACCGGTATGCCCGCCGGCGCCCGAGACGGCACCGAAGGAACCGTCATCGCTCCGCAACCACCTCGAACGGGTCTCGGGCAGGACAGTGGCCCGATTCCTCTCGGCCGATTTCGGGGTGCTCTCCGAGGTGCGGGCGGACGAGATCGAGCGGACCCTCGACGACGTAAGCGGCCAGATCGCCGGTGTCGTTGCAGACACGGCCGTCGACCAGCGCCTGCTTGACCGTCTTGTCGGTCGAGGGGTGGAGTTCGTCGCCGCACGTGATTTCTCGGGGGTGATCAAGCGGCCGCTCTCGGTGCGACTGATGAAACTGCCGTAGAAGCGAGTATATTTTTATGATGCGACTTCCATTTTAATCTGCGGAGAGGGATTATGCACAAGGACGAATTGATCACTCTGCATCAGATGCTCTCGGAGATCAAGGAGTACTTCGAGGCAACAAGTCCTGGCCTGCACTTCTCCCAGTACGACGCACTCAGGATCACGCCGACGCAGGGCCACAAGAGCAAGCTCGAGCACAAGTACGCCATCTTCGTACTCGGCTCGGAGATCGCGAACGCGATGCGGACCGTGGAGTTTTCGGCGTCGGACCGGATCTCGGCAAGAATGAAGGAACTGGCCGAGAAGACCATGAAGGAGATAGACCTCCTCCAGCAGCACCAGCAATAAGTTCGTTTTTATGTCGCACGACATTCCCACCATCGACGACGCCGTTGGGCCCCTCCTCGATACCCTCCGCGAAGGGCCGGATCCCGCCACCCGGGCCTTCGCCGCCCTGACTCTCGCACAATGCAACCGTCCCGTGGTCGTTCCCGCACTGATCGCGGCCCTCACGGATCCGGATAAGGTCGTCCGCGCAGCGGCGGCCCGTGCCCTTGCCGGCCTGGGGCCGGAGGCGGTGTCCGCCCTTATCGCAGTGCTCGGCGATCCGTCATGGGTTGTGCGCTATCGTGCAGCCGAAGCCCTCGGGGGCATCCGAGACCCCCGTGTGCCCCCTGTGCTCGTCGCCCTGCTCGAGGACGAGAAGGACCATGTCCGGTACATGGCCGCAAAGGGGTTCGGGGTCGATCCCGCTTCGGCTGCGATCGATCCGCTCCTCAGGCGCCTCGATGACGAGAACCCGTTCGTCCGGCGCATGGCCGCGCAAGCGCTCAGGAACGCTGCGGCACATGTCGGCGGAGCGGAAACGGCACGGATCCAGTCCGCGCTCGGCAGCCTGGATTGATCAGAGAACCGCGAGCCGCTGCCAGTACGGATCGCAATCTCCCCGGCAGAACCCGCCGATCCTGAGATTATCGGGATCCAGGACCTCGAGGGCCGCTGTGACCTCCTCCTCTACAGGATCGACAAGGTACACGGGACGGCGCCCGAACTGGTCAACCAGGCCCGCGAGCTCGGTCACGCGCCTACCTGGAAGCACGAACGCGCGCTGGTGGTCGAGCAGGACATCGAGCGTGTCCGGCCCGGCGTCAGGACAGTAGAAGAACGTGAGGGGCGAGGCGAGCTCCTCGAGCTCGTCGTCTGCCGGGGACGAAGTGAGCAGGACGTGACCAGCGGCGCCGGCGTCGCGCATCGCACGCATCAGGCTGCCGCAGACGTCACGAATGGCCGCACCCGCCTCAGCCTCATCGCCAAAGTGGCGGTCGATGATGCCGAGCGCCGACGGCGCCGGCATCGCCGCGAACGGGGCCCGCGCCTCCGCCGCGATCGCACGGGCGTCCATGCCCAGTGCGACGGGCTCGGGGAACGGGGCGTCCCGGAGAACCCCGCCCCGGACTCCCCCGATCGCCGAAAGCCAGCGATCGCCGTAGAAGACGCCGCCCGCCGCGACGACCCCTATCCCCGCCGCCACCTGGGGCCGAAGCGTCTCGAGCAGGCGGAACGTGGTCAGATCGGCCTCGATACCGGGCCGTTCCCGGAGGCGCTCCGTGAGCCGCGATAGGGGCGGGATCGGGGTTTCTCCGCCGAACCCTCGCGTTTCAAGCCGTTGTCGTGTCGCCATCCGCCCGTACTATATATCCGATCGCCCTCAAAAAGCTCTGCATGAGCGATGCGCCCCGGCTCGTAACCTGCGGCCTCCCGTACACGAACGGTTCGTGCCATCTCGGCCACCTTCGCACGTACGTGCCGGCGGACATGTACGTCCGCTATCGCCGCCATCGCGGTGAAGAGATGGTCTTCGTCTGCGGCTCGGACAACCACGGCACGCCGATCGTCGTCAGCGCCGAGGCCGAGGGCACAAGCCCGGCCGAGCTCAGCCGCCGCTATCACGAGCACTTCGACAGCACCTTCCATCGGATGAACGTCGTCTTCGACCACTTCGGCATGACCGACG
This sequence comes from uncultured Methanospirillum sp., assembly GCA_964461885.1. Lineage (GTDB taxonomy): Archaea > Halobacteriota > Methanomicrobia > Methanomicrobiales > Methanospirillaceae > UBA288. Next base: position 7,298 of record CAYWVY010000002.1, read on the forward strand.
ACGAGACCAACCACCGGCGGACGCAGACGATCGTGCGGCGGCTCGAAGAGAACGGCCACGTCTACGCGGAACGGATCGAACAGAGTTACTGTCCGACCTGCCGGCGGTTTCTGCCCGACCGCTACGTCAAGGGCCTCTGCCCCCACTGCGGGGCCGAGGCTCGCGGCGATGAGTGCGATCAGGGCTGCGGCAAACACCTCGAGCCCGGCGAGATCCGGGAGCCGGTCTGCACGGTCTGCGGCACAAAGGCCGAACTCCGCGAGCAGGAGCACTTCTTCTTCCGGCTCTCCACCTTCGGGCCGTTCCTTCTCGAGCACCTCGAACAGCTGAAGGGCACCGCGAACGCCCGCAACTACGCGCTCGGCTGGGTCCGCGACGGCCTCAGGGACTGGTGCATCACGCGCACACTCGACTGGGGCGTCAAGTACCCCGGTCGCGATGACCTCGTAGTCTACGTCTGGGTCGATGCGCCGATCGGCTACATCGCGTTCACCGAGGAATGGGCCGCCGCGCACGGAAAAGACTGGCGGCGGTACTGGTGTGGCGACGGGGAGATCACCCACTTCATCGGCGGTGACATCACCTACCACCACTGTATCTTCTGGCCCGCCCTGCTGAAAGGAGCCGGTTACGGCCTGCCGAGCGCAGTCGTCGCCTCGGGGATGCTCAAGGTCGACGACCACAAGTTCTCGAAGTCGCGGGGCTACGTCGTCTGGACGAACGAGGACTACCTCGACCTCGGGCTCCCGGCCGACTGCCTCCGGTACTACCTTATCGCTTCCACGAGCCACACGCGGGAGCTGAACTTCTCCTGGCGCGCCTTCGCGGACCGGGTCAACAACGAGCTCGTCAACACCTTCGGCAACTTCGTCCACCGGACCCTGCACTTCGCCCACACGCAGTTCGGCGGGATCCCTGCGGTGGCGGCGAGCGTGCCCGTCCTGGCCGCGATCGAGGAGGCCCGCGCAGCCATCGACGAGGCGATGACCGCGTACGAGTTCAAGAACGCGGTCGATGCGGTGATGGCACTCGCCGCCCACGGCAACAACCTGATCCAGGCGAACGCCCCGTGGAAGCTCGTGAAGACCGACCCGGCAGCCGCCGCGCAGGTGATCGCGGACGCGCTCCAGCTCACGAAGGCGCTCGCCCTTCTGATCGACCCGGTGATGCCCGAGACAGCCGGCCGCATCTGGCGCATGCTCGGCCAGCCGGGCGAGGTCGCGGACCACCTTCTTGACGAGACCACTGTGCTCCTCGCACCCGCGCCGCTCGCGCTTCCAACGCCGCTCTTCGCGCGGCTTGAGGAGAAGCGGGTAACCGAGCTCGAAGCCCTGCTCGCCGCGCGCGTGGCCGAGGCCGAACGGCGTGCCGCGTGCGCCACGTCGCCGGAGGCCCCGCTCACGATCGACGAGTTCAGCCGCATGGAGCTCGTGGTGGGCCGTGTCCTCCAGGCCGAACCGATCAGGAAGTCGAAGAAGCTCCTCCGGCTCGTGGTGGATATCGGAAAAGAGGAACGGCAGATCGTCAGCGGGATTGCCGGATTCTACGCACCCGAGGAGCTCGTCGGCCGGGACGTGGTCGTGATCGCGAACCTCGCGCCTGCGACCCTCTTCGGGGTCGAGAGCCGCGGGATGATACTCGCTGCCGGCGACGAGGCATCCCTGCTCGTGCCGCTCCGTCCCGTCGAGCCGGGAACGACAGTCAGGTAGTAGAGAGCGGGCCTGGGGGGATTCGAACCCCCGACATCCGGGTTAGAAGCCCGGCGCTCTATCCGGGCTAAGCCACAGGCCCGTGAGGGATCTCTGTACGACGGCGCGCCTAATCAAACCGTCGAATGGGAAAAAGGGTGATCAGCCGGCGTGGGCACACGAGCCCTTGACCACATCGACTTTTGTCGGCCCGAAGCTGTCGCGGATGAAGACGCCTTTGACCATCGAATCCGCGCAGTACCGGACCTGGATTCGAACTGCGGTCCGCTCCCGCTCCTCGAAGTGGGAACCGTGCGAGAACTCGATGATCCGTTTCATCGAGACCCCGATCGTGAGCACGTCGGCCATGATGCCGCGGTCTCCCGGGGAGAGGTCGTCGGGGTCCACGTTCGTCATGAAGATATGGTCGCCTGGACCGACGTTCGCTATCGTGATCACGTTGTGAGCCGACTGGACTTCCAGAGTCCGCGGCAACCCCCGCTTGAGTTCCCGGAGGATCTCGGGGGAGAGGCTGGTGAGAGCAGGTACCTCCATCACGATCACCCGTACATCGGAAGGTTCTCGCGTTTCTGCGAGCCCTCGGTCGACTGGACCTCCTCGGAGAGGCGATGCATGGTCGCCTCGATCTCCTCGGCCTGGTCGAGCAGGGGCTGCATGTCTACACTCAGGCCGTACATCTGGTTCAGTACGCCGAGCGCGGCTGCTGCGGCTCTCGGATCGGGCGCGTTGACCGTTTCGCCGAGGAGGCCGATCCCCGGGATTCCGCGGACCTTGCATTCGGTCAGGAGTGAGGACGCGATCCCCGAGATCGAGCCGACCGGGAGGAACTGGGTCAGGTCTTTGATCCGCTCGAGAATCTCCTCGGTGGTTGCCACGCCGAAGACCCGCTTCTCGGTCTCGTTCGTGACAACCCCCGCGAGGGCGACCACCTCCTTCGGATGGTACGGATCGAGCCAGTCCATGATCCCGTTCGCGACCTCGTAGCAGATCATCGGGTGGACCGGGATGTCGGCCACGATCGCAACGAGCGGGGGTTTCTCGTAGATCCGCACCGGGACGTTCACCAGTCCCTTGGCCATCATCGCGAACGGCGGGAAGTACTTGCTGGTCATGGTCCCGATGAGCGAGAACTCGAGCTGGTCGACCATGTATTGGAGCGCAATCGAGCCGACGAGACCGCTCCCGGGAAAGCCCATCAGGACGGTCGGAGTCTCGCCCTCCAGCGGCTTGGCCATGATCTTGATGTCGGTTGACGTGTCTGGGGGCATCAAGTTAACATAGAGTATCTCCCTAAAAAGTATTATGGAAGAGTTCGAGGTCAAACGTGGATCGACCAAGGATCTTGCCAGCCGGATCCCGATCGAACTTTCCCGCCACTTCGGGTGCGAAGCCGATTCCGTCGGGGACGGCTACGCGATCGCCTACGGTGCAATCCGCAGGCTTGTCGCGACGCCCGGCCCGGAGGGAAAGACACTCCGTGTCGAGATCGAGACCGAGGCGTCCATCGACGACGACGCCCTGATCCTGGATACGATCCGAAAGCGAAACGCATTTCTTGAGGGCGCGACCGGCTTCTCGTCGAAGGAGCGGGTCAAGCGGTCGAAAAAGAAGGTCGGGACCTGATCACTCGATCGTGATCGCCGGCTTGAAGGGGAGGGCCATGGACGCCTTCGGGTGTCCCGACTCCTCCGCGCCGACCACACGCACGGGCAGGCCGATCGCCTGCTCGAGGAACGCACGAGCCCCGGCGAAGACCGCGGCCTCGTCGATCTCGACCTGAAGCAGGTTCTCGACGAGCTCCGGCGGCAGGCGGTGGATCAGGGTCGTGCACTGCTTTGCCGCGTCGGCCGCCTCCTTACCGCGCTTCCGCATGCCCTCGTCCTGCATCACGAGCCGGACGGCCGCGTTCCGGTCGTCTGCTGCGGCGATCGTCCGGAAGATCTCCCGTTTCCACGAGGGCGCGACCGCGATCTCGACCGCCGCCGGAGTGATCGGCAGCAGTTTCAGGATCGATTCCACGTCCTCCACCGTGCGGCTGAGGAGCTCCTCGCCGAGCTCGAGCGCCGGGCGGTCCCGCTCGGAAACGGCCTCGGGCCAGGGAGCGAATGAGACGAGACCCTCGTTGCCCAGTTCCTGCCAGAGCGTCTCGCAGGTGAACGGGATGAACGGGGCGAGCAGCCGGACCCAGACCGAGCAGAGCTCGCGGAGCGCTGCCCCGTTCGTGCTCCCCTCGGGCCGGCGCCGCGTGTACCACCGGAGGTCCGCCTCGACCCCGAAGAACGCCTCCTGCAGGGCCTGCCGGGTCTGGAACGACTCGAGCGCGCCCGTCATCTTCTCGATATGCCGCCGGAGCCGGCTGAGCAGCCACTCGTCGAGGGCGTCCGGCTCGCCTGCTGCCCCGAGCGCATCGCGAACAGTCGCCTCGAACCGCTCGATCTGCCGCCGTGTCGAGGCGACCAGATCGTTTCGCCAGTCGAAGTCCTGCCAGGGCTCGGCCGATCCCATCAGGAACATCCGGACCGTGTCGGCCCCGAACTCGGCGAGCGCGTCCTCGAGCAGGAAGACGTTGCCCTTGGACGACGACATCTTGGCCCCGTTCAGAAGGCCCATGCCGAAGACGACCATCCCCTTCGGCTGGAGCTCCGGCGGGAAGATCGCCGCGTGGTGGAAGAGCTGGAAGGTCAGGTGGTTCGAGATCAGGTCCTTGGCCGAGAACCGGTAGTCGTACGGATACCAGGCGAGGAACTCCTCGCGGAGAGGTGCAAGCAGATCCCTGCCGGGTAGCCCGGGGCTCTCGACCCCGAGGAACAGGTAGTCGAACGCGGCCGGCGTGAGCAGGGCCGGGTCGATCTCGCGTATCCGGTGGGCGACCGTGTAGTAGGCCATGTATATGGTCGAGTCCGAGAGCGGCTCGATCAGCCAGGTCGGGTCCCAGGGCAGGCGCGTGCCAAGGCCGACGCGTCGGGTAGCGGCCCAGTCCTTGAGCCAGTCGATGGTCCGGTCGAACTCGGTTCGCACCTCGGGCGGCACGAGTGAGATCCCGGGCAGAACGGCCTTCACCTGGTCCTTCCAGGCCGGGTCTGAGTAGGTCAGGAACCACTGGTCGTGGAGGATCTTGACGAAGACGCGGCTCGAGCACCGGCAGATAACGGGTCGGGTGTCGAACTCGTACATCACGGTCGAGCCGTGCTCGGCGCAGAGAAACTCGCCGACGGCGTCCCGGGCCTCGCGCACGGTTGCGCCGCCGAGCCGTTCGTGGAGCCGCCCTTTCGAGAACTCGGCGCTGTAGACCTCCTGGGTCAGTGCGTCCATCCGCGTGTCGTGCTGGTTCGTGACCTTCGCCCGCTCGATCGCGTCCCGTGCCGGGCACTCGCCCCAGCCCTCGACAGTGATCAGGGGCTTCGGAATGAGGTCTGTGTACCGCCCCTCCTGCTGGAGGTCGCGGAGTGCGACGTAATCGAACGGCGCATGCGCCGGCACGGACATCACGACACCGGTCGCCATCTCGGGATCGACGAACGCCGCGGGCAGGATCGGGACCTCGCCCGCGAGCGGGTGGGTGACCGTCTGGTCCACGAGTGTGGTGCCGGGGACCTCCTCCAGGATCCGGACCTCGTGGTCCTGGAGCGCGAGCTTCTCCGCCGCTTCGCGCGAGACGAGCCATGCCTCGCCGTCGACCTCTGCCCGGACGTACGTCACGTCCGGGTTCACCCAGAGGTTGGTGACACCGTAGACGGTCTCCGGCCGGAGAGTCGCCGTCGGCACGAGGGTCTCGCCCCAGCGGAACATCACGAGGACGAACCGGATCACCTCGGCCTTGTCACCTTCGAGGAGGTCGTGATCGCCGACCGGGTTGTCGCAGAGCGGGCAGTACCGGACGGGGTGAGCCCCGCGGACCACGTAGCCTTTCTCGAACAGCCGGCCGAACTGCCACTCGATGAACTTGCTGTAGTGGGGGTCCACGGTCGTGAATCGCCGCCGCCAGTCGATCGAAAGGCCGGCCATCCGCATCACGCGCTCGTACTCGTCCGAGAAGTACCGGACGATCTCGAGCGGGTCCACGAAGCGTTCGAGCACGTCGGGCGGGACGCGGTAGAGGTCGCGGTAGAGCCGGATAGCGGCCTCATCGCGGTTTGCTATCCGTTTTGATATCCCGATAACGGGCGCGCCGGTCACGTGGAAGGCCATCGGATAGAGGACGCGCCGGCCGCGCATCCGCCAGAACCGGGCGATCACGTCGGGAACCAGGTAGGTCCGCCCGTGGCCGACGTGCATCGCGCCCGACGGGTACGGGTACGCGACGGTCAGGTAGAACTTCTCCGCGCCTGGCTCGGGATCTGCGGTGAACGAGTCGCCCCACCGCGCCCGTACCGCGGTCTCCATCGACTGCATGTTCTCTCTCTCCATCTGCTCGCTCCTAGACGGGTCGCATCCTGATCTCTTCGCCGTCCGTGTAGCGCTTTAGCATCTCCTGTGCGATCGTGCTGTTTCTTGCGAGGTGGATCTCGCCATTCTCGTTCACGGTCGCCGTGAAGAGGTACTCCTTGCCGGCGAAGACGTCGACGATCCGCCCGCTCTGGTCTGGAGCGATGATTGCCAGGTGGCGGCGGTCGGTCCGGATCCGGATCGCTCCGTCCCCGATCTCCTCGACGGCTTCGGACGGCGCCGGCACCTCTTCCGACCGTGCCCGGATGTCGATCCCGACGCCAATCCGGTTCACGATCGAGGCGACGTTCTTGCCCCCCTTACCGATCGCGGCCGGGACGTCCTTGTCATCGATATACACAACGGCCTTGGTGTCAGAGAGCATCCGGACCTCCACCAGACCGTCCGTGAACCGACCGATCTCCCGCTGCAGCTCCCGCTCGACCTGGCGTCCGCCATCCCGTTCCTCTGATGGGAGCGGCTGGGCGCGTTCGCGTGCCGTCTCCGTGCGCGCGCGCGCGCGCTCGGGAGCGGGCGTCGACACGGAGAGAGGGATGATCACGATCTCGCCGTCATAGCGGAAGACCTCGAGCGCCGCACGCCCGGTAGCCGCATCGACCACGGTCACGATCGGCGTCACGGCCCCGTCGGCCGGGATCGACTCGGGTACCCTGAGCCCGAACTCGAGGTCGTAGATGTGCGCAATCTCACCCTCTTCGACGACCACGATCGTATCGACCACGCGCGGAAGCGTGCCGAAGTCGACCCGGCTCAGGAAGCGGAGCAGGGCTGCGTGGACGTCCTCCGCATGGAGCACGCCGATCATCCCGACGCCGGCCAGTCGCATGTCCGCGAAGACCCGGAAGTCCTCGGTGCGGCGGAGCTCGTCGTAGACCACGTAATCCGGCCGGAGCATCATCACCATCTCGGCCGTCGCTTCCATCCGCCCGTCGAGGGCTGTGTACTGCGAGATCAGGTCGGGCACCTGCATATCCCGCGGAGCCTCCATGGTCTTGACAATGACCCCGTTCTCCATGAGGAAGGTCGCGCAGTTCTGGGCGAGCGTGGTCTTACCGACCCCGGGTGCGCCTGCGATCAGGATACCGGACCTGCTGCCGCCGGCCAGCCGCTCCATGAGCCCGTCCGTGCCGGAGTAGTCATTGAGCGTGACATCGACGACGGGCCGGACGGCCGTGATCTCCATGCCATCGACGAACGGGCGCCGGGCGATCGCGATCCGCATCGAACCGATCTGGAGGATCGTGATCCCGCGGCTCTCGTGCTCGATGAAGCCGTCGGGGTCGCGTTTCGCCCGCTCGAGGCACTCCTGGGCGAGGGCCGTCAGTTCGTGCTCATTCGAGGGCTGATCGCGGATCTTCATCAGCCGCGCATCCCGGATCGTGCCTCGCTTGGCATATGGCGGCACCTGCTCCTTCAGGTAGACCGCGAGCGTCTGCTCGTCGAAGAACTGGTCGATGCCGAGGGGACTGAACTCGCCGATCTCCGGGCGGAGGTACTGCACCTGGAGGCCCTTGGCGCGGCCGACCTCGCTCTGGACACGGTCGCTGGTCACGAAGATCGCGTCGTGCTCGTGCGCGGCTGCGCGGATCATTGCGTCGATCTCTCCGCCGGCCGCAAGCCGGACCTGGTCGAACGACGGCCGAACACCGACGAACCGGACCGTGCAGAGGCCGTCCTGCGCCATCCGATCGAGTCGCTGAAGTTCTGCGAGACCTGAAAAACCGATCTCGCGCCCTCGGTTCGCCTGCGACTCGAGCTCGGCGACCACGGCTTCGGGGATGATGACTTCGGCGTCCGGACAGTCACCCTGCGTTATGAGGGAGGTGATGCGTCCGTCTATGATGACGCTCGTATCGGGGACCAGTCTCATTAAAAAACCACCACAACAGATCGGGCATCACGCCTTATTAGCATATACCTCGGCGGGATCGACGATACGTTCGCCGATGACGTCGCCATCGATTGTCCGGTAAAAGCAGGTCCGGTGACCCGTATGGCAGGCAGCCCCGGTCTGATCGACCCGGTAGAGAAGGCAGTCTTCGTCGCAGTCGACGAGAATCTCGTGGACGCGCTGGAGATGGCCCGACTCCTCGCCCTTCTTCCAGAGCCGCTGGCGCGATCGGCTATAGTAATGGGCGAAACCGGTCTCACGGGTAAGCCGGACGGCTTCATCGTTCGCGTACGCGACCATCAGTACATCTCGAGTTCCGGCGTCCTGAACGACAACCGGAACCAGTCCGTTGCTGTATCTAATCTCAAGCACAGGATCATCCTCCCCGTAGAATGGTGAGCAGGTAGAAGAGCGTGTCTCCAACGACCAGGGTCGCGAAGAATCCGGCAGTGAGCGGGACGATGAACGGGACGCCGACCGCGATCCAGACCGGGGACGCCCGCCGAACCAGAGCGAGCTCCGCCGGGAACCGCTCCGGCTCGACGCGGAGCTCGCGTGTGTAAAGACGGGTGTCCCCGAGCATTGCCGCGATCGACTCGCCGATGGTGAAAAAGCGGCGTTGAATCATCCCCCCCTCCTCCGAGAGTTCCTCCATCAGGAAACCGAAGGCGCGACCCTCGCTGATCTCCGCTGCCGTGACCGGGTATCCCCGGAGTCGCGCGGGCAGGGGCCCTTCGACCCCCCGGCGCCAGTTTCGAAAGACGAGGGCGAGCGGGACGAGCAGGGCTGCAATTTCGGCGTGGACGAGGAGCGGGAGCGCGAAGAAACCCGGCGCGACGTCTCCGAGGAGGGGCGTCGCCGGAAAGGCGGGGAGGAGCAGGGTGATGAAGACGAGCGCCCATGCATCGGCTCCACCGATCAGGCCGAGTCGGCCGAAGAGATAAAAGGCGGCCGCAAAGATCGCCGAGAAGACGACGAGCGCATACATGCTCGACGGACTCTCGGCGAAGAGGGACGCATAGAACCAGAGCGTACACGGCGCCCCGATCGCCAGCATGGGGTACCACGTCGAGAATGGGACTCGCCGCGACCGCAGGTCGAGCATCGAGGCGTAGACGAGGGTGACGCCGATCGCGGCCGCACCGATCACGAGCGGGTTGAACGCCATGGGCGCGTACCGGTTCGTGCGAGAAAGGGATATGCCTGACGTTTTACATTGAAAAAAAACGGGTCAGGAGATCCGGAACCAGTCCATGTCCTGGGTCCCGTACGAGAAGATCTTCAGGGTGTGCGTCCCCTTGGAGAGACGGATCTGGTATCCGCGGGTCACGGTGAAGGAGTCGTACGAGTTCGTTTTCGGCACCCAGACCGTGACGCTGTTCTTCGGGTGGCACTCGTCGATCACCTTGAAGCGCTGCCCGACGCTCGGCGAGGAGGCGCGGGCCTTTATCGTGTAAAGACCGTCCCGCGGGACCTCCACCGTGTAGCGGAGCCACTCGCGGTATCGGGTGCCGGTCAGGTGGAAGCCGCCGTCCTCCGCGTTCCGCTCGATCGCTATCGTCCCGGAGCGGCAGAGTGTGTTGGCGACCGGTGCCGGGGTGAAATAGCCGACGCCGGGTCCGCCGAGGTCGAAGTCCTCGAACTGGATCGTACACGGGAGAGTGTGAGCGGCATACGCCCGCGAAATACCGGCGGGTTTCGGCGTCGCGTCATCGGCATCGGGAGTCGTGTTCGCCGCCGGCGCTTTGGTCCCGGGCTGCGCTGCGAGCGGCAGGTTGTCGACATTGCCCGGCTCGAGGGTGTACGGCTTCGTGATGAAGCCGTCACTCTGGGGGTTCGTCTCGGAGAGGCCGGTGCCGTCGGGAGCAAGCCAGCAGTTCCCGCCGATCGCCGGACCCCCCACGATATTCGTACCGGCGCGCCTGGGCACGTTCCAGGCGTTGGCCGGCGTGCCGCCCCTGATGAATACGGCGTTCTTCTCGTTCTTGAACAGGTTGTTCGAGAAGGTGTTGCCGGCCGAGCCGTAGAGCGAGATCCCCGCCAGGTCGTTGCCGGTGATCCGGCAGCCGGAGATCGTGTTCCTCGTCGAGCCGGTCAGGACCACGCCGTAGCTGTTCGCGGCGAAGCGCGAGTTCACGATTGCCGAGTCTGAGGACGGGTTCAGGGCGGTGCCGAAGTAGTTCCCCGTTGCCGTGCACCCTGCAATCTCCACGTCCTTCGCTCCCCAGACGTAGATGCCGTAGAACCAGCCCTCCGTGACGAGGTTCCGGATGTGGACGTTCGAGAGCGGGCCGGAGCCGTGGACCAGGACGCCGGCAGAGTTCGCCGCGTCCACACCGCGAATGCGGTGGCCCTTTCCGTCGAAGACGACGTTGTCGCATCGGATCTCGATGCAGACGGGAGCCTTCACATCGAGAATATCCTTGGTCAGTTCGTAGCTCCCGGGCTTGTCGATAACCACGGAGCCTGTCACGGCTATCGCAGAACCGATCCCGACTGTGCACCCGATGAGGAGCAGTCCGAAGATCAGCCAGCGTGCGAGACCCATCCCTTCATAATCGGAGTAGAGCATCGTCCACCACGTGCGTTAATAGACGCGGTCCGGGGAGGCGTGGAGCCCTGGGTGGACCGCAGATATGATTAACGCATCTCAAGGTGTGCTATCTGCCTTAATGAGCGTTGCGTTTTTTTCCGGATGCACACGATTCGAAAAAACGAAAAAATGACAGTATTTTCCGGAAAAAATCGCGATTCGCCGGTTATTCCTCAATCCGAGCCCGAACCGATGTAACCCTCGAGCAGCTCAAGGGCCTCGAGCTCGTCCGGCCCCCCGCATTTACGGACAATCGCGGCATGGTGCTCGATCAGCCGACCGAGCCGCGGGTCGCGGCTGCACCTGTACCGGGTCGCGTGGACCGTCGCCTCGATCATGGCGCACCGGCCCCTGTTCACGGGAATGCAACGGGGTTCAATGACCTCCTCCTGTACCACGGTGAGCCCGATCCGCAGGGCATCGGGGGTTTCGCGCAGCACCTCAACACGGCACGCGGCATAACCCTCGGCAGCGGCGAGCCGATCCCAGTCGAGACCGGGGATCCGAACAAACGCATCGGTCGGCAGGTCGTCGAACGCAGTCCGCACGAAGAAAATGGGGTCGTGGACCACGTTCGCGACGAGCCACCCATCGCGCACCGCGTTCGCCGCGGTGTGGGACCCGCGGTAGAGGACCGCCCAGAGCACCGTTCCGTCCCGGTGGATGCCGATCGGAGCCGCGTTCTGCCGTGTGGTCGCGATCACCTCATTGATCCCCGCACCTAGGAGTCCCATGCCCACCCCCTGCCGAGCGCAAGAAAGATCGCGCCGATAGTGATATCCGCGAGCGAACCGGGGTTGACCCCCTGCGCAATGCACCAGGCATCGAACGTCTCCACGGTGTCCTCGCCCCGGATGACCGCGGCAGCCCGGACCCGGGTCTCATCGGCCAGCGCCGTGCCATGCTTCTTCACGATGAAGGTATCCGGCTCGGTCGCGAGCAAAGAGAGGAAGACCCGCCGGATCGCGGTCCGCGGCTCGGCGTCGGCGAGCAGGGCGTCGCCGGCACGCCTGCAGAGCGCGAAGTCGTTCGTCCATTCGCGCGCGACCATATCGCGCGGGGCGGAGTGGGTCATCACGTCGAGCAGGGTCATGCCCCGGGCGCGGAGCATGTCCGCCGCCCTGGGATCGTTCACGTCGAGCTCGTCCGTGGCAGCCACACGGACCCGCGTCAGCGCGAACGCGCGGTAGAAGGCGACCGCGTCCTCAACCGTCGTCGCGCGGACCGCCTCGCTCGCACCTGCGGGCGTCCCGCCGTAGACGAGCGGGACGAGCAGGAGGAAGGCGCCGAAGTGCGTGTTGCCACCGGCGTGGCAGGCCGTCGCGCCGACGGCTTTCTCGATCAGGGAACCGAGGCCGGCAACCCGGCTCTCAGCCGCCTCCAGTGCCGGGCGGGCCGCGAGCGCGGAGACGATGAAGTGCTCGAGCCGGGTCTCCGCGTAGTCGTGGCAGCGGTCCACGTTGCCCGGCTTGGGCGAGGCGAGCACCTCGAGCGCCATCGCGAGCTGGGCTCGGTCAGCACCCGACGACGGAAAGGTGCAGCCGGGCAGGGGCATGATCTTCAGGCCGTCCCGGGCGGCGCGGCGAAGACCTCGCGCAAGATCTCCTGTGAGAGGCGCCGCTTGGCCTGCATGTACTCCTTCTTCGACACTCCGGTCTGCGCGAGGGTCATGTCGCGGAACATGCAGGGGGATGAGGCCTTGCAGCACCAGGCGAGCGAGCCGAAACAGGTCTGGCCCCCGCCCTCGAGAACGGTGCCCCGGACCGCGTCCTGCTTGAGCGCGATGTACCGGTCGCGGGTCAGGCCGATCTTCTCGAGGGTCGGGATCAGCGGGCACGACTTGACCGGCATGCAGCAGAACGCGAGTGAACGGACGTCGCCACCGCGGCAGAGCTGCTTGGGTGAGTTGTACCATCCCTGGTCGTCCGCGTACCGCGCGATTGCGGCATCGAGCCCGGCAAGAGTCCGCTCGTTCGCCCCCCGCGCGAGCGAGACCATGTCGGCCCCGTGCGAGAGCATCTCGCGCATGCGGTCGAAGGTGGTGATCGAGTTGTTCGCGATCAGGGTCAGGGGAACCGAATTCCGGAGCTCGCGGATCTTCGGATACCCGAGGTCCATCAGGTCCACGTGCAGGATCTCGGCACCGGCTGACCAGCACCGCCGCGCGATCTCCCGGTCGTCGCCGACCCCGGCCCGGAATTTGACCGAGACCGAAACCCCTTCTGCCGCGAGCGCCCGAACCGTCTCTTCGAGCTGATCCGGGGAGTGAACCAGAGCTTCGCCGGCGCCGGCCCCGACCATCTCGGGCTGACGGCAATGAGCGTCGATCTCGTAGACCACGGACGGGCCGATTGACCGGGCCACATCCACGAAGCCCCGGGGACTTGCGGCGCGGAGGTTCAGGCCGACCACGATCCCGCTCCCCTCCAGTGCATTGACTTCGTGTTCTAGCGCGCCGATCGGGTCGTCAAAGACGAACTCGTCCCGGCCCCGCCCGGCCATCGCACGGGCCGCGGCGATCGTGGGCTCATCGACTGCGTAGCCGCCGAGGAACGCAGCACCGGCATGGGCCGCACGGGAGCGCGCATACGCCGCGTCGACCACGCCGGCCATCGAGGCGAGCGCGATCGGTGTCCGCACCGGCGTACCGTTGATATGGAGCGCGAAACGCTCCTCCTCGTCCGCCATTGAGGTATACAGATCGTGCCTCGCGGCAGATAGGGTTTTGGGAGCCGTCGCAGGACGGCCGCGGTAATATTCTTGTAGAGCCGACGTTGTACTCTGTACTACATGAGCAGGTATGGCATGCTCCTCGTGGGCCACGGATCAAAACTTCCCTACAACAAGGAACTGATCATCGAGACGGGGCGCATGATCCAGGAACGCTCCGACGCGTTCTCGGTCCGGTGCGGCTTCATGTCCATGAACGAGCCGTCCGTAACCGATCAACTCGAGGCCTTCCGCCAGGAAGAGATCGACGCGCTCGTGATCGTCCCGCTCTTCCTTGCCCGGGGGATCCACATCGAGAAGGACATTCCCGCGCTGCTCGGTCTGGCCGAAGGGCAGAAGACGGGGACGTTCGGCGTCAACGGCGGCTCGATCCCGCTCGTCTACGCCGACCCGATCGGGATCGACCCGCTCCTCGCCGAGCTGATGCTCAAGAACGCCACGAACGCGCTGTCACTTCTCTAGCGGGCTGCATGGACCTGCTGGTGCTCGACACGATCCACGGCGGCGCCCTGCTCGGGGACGAGCTCGCGCTGCGGGGACACCGTGTCGAGACCGTCGACGTCTACCGCGGGAACGGGGCACTCCCCGACCCGGACGGTTTCGACTTCGTGATAGCCCCGGTGCACCTGGACCCGGCGCACCCGCTTCTCGCCGGGGCGGGGGACCGGTTCGTCTCCCATCACGAGGCCGTGCGCCGCTGCCTCGCTGAGCACCGACCGCGCCTGTTCGTCGAGGTCACCGGCGCGCGCGGCAAGACGACGACTGCGTTCGCCCTCGCCGAGACGATGGCTGGGGCCGGGATCCTGCATACCTCGGCCGGGACCTTTCTCTATCCCGAGCGGCGCATGCTCTGGCGCCGGTCCATCACGCCGGCCCAGGTTCTGCCCGTGGCCCGTGCCGCCGCGGCGCTCGGCGGCTGGTGCGTCGCCGAGGAGTCCCTCGGGGTGACGGGCGCCGGGGACCTCGCCGTGCTGACGTCCGGCGACGACTACGCCTGTGCCGCCGGAGCGCGCTCGGCCCTCGCGTGCAAGCTCGCTTCGGCCGCACGGGCCCCGCGCCTGCTGGTGACGGACGGCATAGAGATCGACCACCCGGCGCTCTTCCGATCCGGGGACCTCGCCCCCTGTGATGCCGGGACATGCGCCGGCCCGGGGGGAGCCATCGCGAACCCGCTCGCGGCCCTCCCGGCATATCGCAATGCGATCCAGCTCGCGGCCGCGGCGGCGGGGCTGCTCGGCTGCGACGCGTCCCGGCTGGCGGGGATGGGGCCGGTGCCTGGGCGCCTCGCCGCACGGCGCGACGCGGGCCGGACCATCGTGGACGACGCGAACAGCGGCACCACGCGCCTGACCGCCTGCGAGGCAGCCGCGTACGCGCGCATCCTGGCACCGGGGCTGCCGCTCTCGCTCGTCGTCGGAGAGGAATATCGGGCGGTCTGCGACGGGTTTCCACCGGGGGACGTGGCGGCGGCCGTCGTGGACGTCGATCCGGGCCTTGCCGTGATCGTCGGACCGCCGACGCTCCGGGCGGCGGCACTGGAGGAGCTCAGGGAACGGGGATGGACAGGGCCGCACCTCGAGGCCGGCACCCTGGACGCAGGCCGGATGGCCGCGATCGGGGCAGGAGGGGAAGGCGCGGTCGTGCTCGCCGTCAAGACCTGGAGATAGACGATGAAATACATACAGCCCAGACCAAGCTCGATCGTTGCGGCCCTGTACACTGCCCGTGACCTCGGGGTCGACGTCGCGGTCCTGCACGGCCCGTCGGGGTGTTCGTTCAAACATGCCCGGCTCCTTGAGGAGGACGGGATGCGCGTGCTCACCACCTCGCTCGGCGAGAACGAGTTCATCTTCGGCGGAGAAGGGCGGCTCGCCGAGGTGCTCGCCGGGGCCGAGGCGGACTTCGCTCCCCGCCGGATGGCCGTCGTGGGCACCTGCGTCGCCATGATCATCGGCGAGGACCTCGCCCACGCCGCCGGCGGCGTCGCGACCCCGACGATAGCGGTCGACATCCACGCGGGCTTTCCCGAGAACATCGACGGGGTGATTGCGACGCTCCAGGCGGCAGCCGGTGAGGGCTGGATCGACGAGGAGGAACTCGCGCGCCAGCGAAGCCTCCTCGCGGCCGCGAACGAGGTCGAACACCTCCGCGGGGCCGCGAGCAGGCCGTACATCGAGCCAGAGCGCGGTGTGCTCAAGCACGTGGCGGCCGCACGCCTCCTCGAGCTCGCGCGCTCCGGTGCGCCCGGCATCGCCGTCATGAACGCAAAGAAGGAGACGGCGTACATGTTCGCCGATGTCCTCGCAGCACTTCACGAGGCCGCCCCGAACGCCCACGTCCGGTATCTCGCGAACCTCGAGGAGCGGGGCCTGCCCAAGGTCCGGGCCGACGCGCGCCGGATCCGCGAGGAGCTCGTCGACCGCGGCGTCCCGGTCGAGGCCGTCGGGGCCCTCGACGAGTACGGCGCGCTCGGCGACCGGCTCGGCGCGGCCATCCGTGACTCGGGGGCTGCGTGGGCCCTGGTCGCCGGAGTCCCGCACGCGATTCCGGCCGAATACACCGGCGGCATCGAGGTCTTCTCGATCACGAACGGACCGCGCCAGGTCGCCCCCCTCCGCGAGCTCGGCCACGCGCACGTGATGGTCGAGGTCGACCTCCACCCCAAGACCCTCGGCGTCCGGGAGATCGTCGAGAGCGAGTTCGGCGCGGTGCTCCGGAGCCTCGCATGAAGGGCGTGGTGATCTCGGGCGACCGCTCGGGAAGCGGGAAGACCTCGGTCACGCTGGCGCTCGCGGCCCTCCTCGCCCGGGACCGGACGGTCCAGACCTTCAAGGTCGGCATGGACTACATCGACCCCTCGTACCTCTCGGCCGTCACGCACCGGCCCTGTCGGAACCTGGACGGCTTCGTCCTCTCCCCGGCCGAGAACCGGGCGGTCTTTGATGCCGCGAACCGCGGGGCCGACCTCGCGATCGTCGAGGGGGTCCGTGGGCTGTACGAGGGGGCCGAGGCGATCGGCGACGCTGGATCCACGGCCGAGATCGCGAAGCTCCTGGACCTCCCGGTCGTGCTCGTCGTGAACGCCCGCTCGATCACGCGCTCGGCGGCCGCGCTTGTCCGCGGTTTCCAGTCCCTGGACCCTGGTGTCGCGATCGCGGGCGTGATCCTGAACAACGTCTCGGGCCCGTCCCATCGGGCCAAGGCCGTCACGGCCGTCGAGCACTTCTGCGGCATCCCCGTGCTCGGCGCAGTTCCACCGATCGAGGAGATGCATCTCGCCATGCGTCACCTCGGGCTCGTCCCGTACCGCGAGGGGAGCGAGGAGTCCGGCTTCCGGGAGCGGGTCGAGACCGTCACCCGCCTGATCGGCGAATACGTTCCCCCGGAGGGGCTCCTCTCTGTGGCCAGGGAGCTCCCGGCACCGGCCGACCGGCCTCTTCTTTCGCCGCGCGAGGGTGAGCCGGACGTCACGATCGGCCTCGCCCACGACGAGGCGTTCACATTCTATTACGCGGACCTCGAGGGAGTGCTGAGCTCGGCCGGGGCCGAGGTGGTCCGGTTCAGCCCCTGTCACGACCCCCTCCCCGACGCGGACGGCTACATCCTCGGCGGCGGGTACCCCGAGATGCATGCGGCTGTGCTCGAGGCAAACGAGCCCTGCCGGGAGAGGCTGCGCGAGGCGGCGGCAGACGGAGTCCCGATCTACGGCGAATGCGGCGGGCTGATCTACCTGACCGACCGCGTCCGGCTCGCCGCCGGGTGGCAGGGGGCAAAGCGGGAGAAGGTCCACGAGTTCGCGGGCGTGCTGCCCGGCGAGACGCGGATGCCTGCGCGACGGGTCGTCACCTACGTCGAGGGGCGGAGCCGGCCCGGGTCGCCGATGGGTGGCAGCGCCTTCCGGGGCCACGCTTTCCATTACTCTGAAGTCGTGCTCGAGCCCGGGACGCAGTACGCCTACGAGCTCTCGCGCGGAAAGGGGATCGACGGTATGCGGGACGGCGCAGTGGTCAGGAACGTACTCGGGGCTTACTGCCACCTCCACCCGGTCGCGAGCCGCTGCATGTTCGCCGCGTTCGTCAATCGGTGTCGTGCGACGGAAACAGAAGCGTAAAGGCTACAATCCCGGCCCCCCCAGAGTGTACACATGATCATCTACCTCGACGGGGCCTATCTTCCCAAGGAGGAGGCGAAGATCTCGGTCTTCGACCACGGGCTTCTCTACGGCGACGGGGTCTTCGAGGGAATCCGGGCGTACAACGGCCGGATCTTCCGGCTCGACGAACACCTTGACCGGCTGTACGACTCGGCGAAGACGATAGATCTCAAGGTCCCGATCGCGAAGGCCGAGATGGGTGATGCGATCCGCGAGGTGCTGCGCCGAAACGATCTTCGCGATGCCTACATCCGGCCGATCGTGACGCGTGGGATCGGAGACCTGGGGCTCGATCCACGGAAGTGCCCGAAGCCCACAGTGATCATCGTCGCAGTCGAGTGGGGCGCGATGTATGGCGATCTGTACGAGAAGGGGCTGACCGGGGTGACGGTCTCGATCCGGCGCAACCCCGCCGAGGCCCTTCCGCCGAACGTGAAGAGCCTCAACTACCTCAACAACATCCTCGCCAAGATCGAGGCGAACTACAAGGGCGGAGACGAGGCCATCTTCTTCGATACGAACGGCTACCTCGCCGAGGGCTCGGGCGACAACCTCTTCGTGGTCAAGAACGGGGAGATCGTGACCCCGCCCACGCTCAACAACCTGCGCGGTGTCACGCGGCTCGTGGCCCTCGAGTGCGCGGCCGACCTGGGGATCACGGTCGTCGAGCGGAACATGGGGTACTTCGATCTCTACACGGCCGACGAGGTCTTCGTGACCGGCACGGCGGCCGAGGTCGGGCCGATCGTCGTTATCGACGGCCGGACGATCGGGAGCGGCCGACCCGGACCGGTCACGAGGCAGCTGATGTCGGCCTTCAAGGCGGCGACCACCCGGTCGGGCACGCCCATCGACTGATGGGGACGGCCGCAACATATATCTTTTAAATCGTCCAACTACCTTGGTTCGTCTGCTGCTATAGTGTAGTCCGGCCAATCATGTCGGCCTTTCACGCCGACGACTGGGGTTCGAATCCCCATAGCAGCATCGATCGCTACTCCTCCCCGGATGGCGAACACCACAGGCGGGGATAAGGAATCCCAAACCGCATACTTCTTTTCAACATCGACGATCTTCGATCTCGTCCTATGGGACGAAGCTGCATCGCCCGGACATAACGATAACCATTGATACCTGAGCATCACTACAGGCGCGGCAAGTCCAAGGCTATGAGACCGTTTGTCTGAGTCCGCACCGTGTTGCTGTTGGCCTGCTGCGTTCAGTCCGTAGCGGCCGAAGATCCGTACCGACTCGTTACCACGTGGGGGGGGACCTGCCATCTTCGACAAACCAGGGGGCATCGCCGTCGATGACGCAGGCACCGTCTACATCGTCGACACGGACAATGACCGGATTTCGGTGTTCGCCCCGGCGTCAGGCGTCGTGCCGGTACCGCCATCGATGCTGGACCCAACAGACCCGGACGGCGACGGGCTGTACGATGCCGTCAACGGCAACAATCGGCAAGACTTCGCGGACGTGGTGGCGTGCTTCAACCAGATGACCTGGATCGCGAACAACGAGCCGGTCGCGCCCTTCGACTACAACAACAGCCGGATCGATTTCGCCGACGTCGTCTGGCTCTTCAACAATCTCTGATCCGGCACAGTCCCATTTTTTGCTTCACGCGATCATCCGGACCGATCCCGGAGGCAGGGACTGGACACCGGGGGCCGTTTCGGCCGGCAGGAGTGCAGACCTTCGAGAACGGGATCGGCGGCGTGCTGCGTTTCGCTCCCGTCGAATAGCGCCGCGTGCAGACATGCCGACTGTCGAACCGGGGAACGCGATACCCTCCTGACAGCACGGCGGACCAGGATCCTCCCGGTCCGTCCGGTATGGCGAAGCGACCACCGCTCACGAGGGTGGCGATCGCCTCGCCGGGCCCGCTCCATGCCGGTGACACCCGCGAGCGTGGGCCGTTCACCAGTCCTTCCCTTTCAGATGATCGAGACACTCCCGCTCGTCCCCAAAGCCACCGCCTCGACGTCATCGAACAACGCGATCCCTTTCAACCGGAGGGCCTGCTGTGGCCCACGTAGGAGACACGCACCTGCTCCAGCGCGTCCCGGACGAGCGTGTCCCAGTAGCGCACGAGGAGAGCAACATCGTCGCCAGCGTTGACCCGAGAGCGACCGTGACGGCGAAGATGAAGGCGTTACATAGACGAGAGCGTCCGCTCCCCCGAGAGCCGGATGACCACCACGATGGCGACGAAACTCGACACACCGACGAGGACCAGTTCAGCAAGGGGCTCCCACCCTGAGAAGATCGCGGAGGGGATCATCGTGCGCACCCGCCCGCAGCCCCGTTCACCTCCCCCAGAGGATGAACCTTTCCCCCGTTGCCGGCGAAATCCCTCCACGGAACGCAACGCCGATGGAGAGGATGCCAGCTCCCGATCTGCCCCGCTCAGATCGATACCGCGGCGACCGGATCGGAGACAGCCATAGGAACGCTCATCAGGATCTTCTCTCAATATATCCACTGGAACCCGGTGGATCAAAGGCGCCGGCAACGCCCCCCTTCCGGCTGGTGCCGGGAAGCGAGAAGCGAGGGATGATGCGGCAATGACCGTCCAGGAGGCACCGAGCGAGGATCAGGCGGACAGGCCTGGGCCGCTGAATGGCGAGCACGATGCGACCTCGGAGGAGCTGCTCAACGCCCTCCCCGACACGACCGTCGTGGACCTGCCCCTGCTGCTTCTGACCTCGATCTCGACCGTGGTTGCCCTGGTCGGGCTCTTCGCCAACAACGTGGCGATCATAATCGGGGCCATGGTGGTCTCGCCGCTCCTCTCCCCGATCAACGGGTTCACGCTCGAGCTGGCCGTGGGCCGGCCCCGCCGGGCCCTGGCCAGCCTCCGGGCCCTCCTCCTGCTCATCGTCCTGGTGGTGGCACTCTCGGCCGCGATCACGGTCGTGCTCTTCTCCCTGGGACCGGTCGTCGTCACGCCACAGATCCTGGACCGGTTCGAGCGACGCGAGGTCTATCTCGGCATGGCCGTGCTGCTCGGGTTCGCCGCGATGATAGCGCAGGTCAAGGGATTTCACGAGAGCCTGGTCGGGATCGGCATTTCGCTCGCCCTGCTCCCCCCGGCGGCCGTCGCGGGGATCGCGCTCGCCCTGTTTCGGACGAGCGCCCTCTCGGCCCTGGCCCTGGCCTTCGACAACATCATCGGGGTCCTGATCGGCGGATTTCTCGGCATCTTCTACTTCCGGCTCGGGCCCACCGAATGGGGGCGGCAGGAATCTGCCCGAAAGGCACTGCTCCTGACCTTCGGCGTCCTGCTCGCGCTGCTCGCGCTCCTTTACGTGAGCCTGTTCTTCACGGGGTGAACAGGCTGAGAAATCCCTAAATAGCGACCCCCACCATAGGGAGCTGATGCACCCGCTGATGTTGATACCGGCCGTCCTCTGCCTGGCCGCATGCGGCGTGCCGCTCGCGAACGCGGCCGGAACCGGAACGTTCATTCTCTCGGACGCAACGGCGCTTGTCGGGCAGAACGGCATGACGACCCTGGCACTCAATGCGAGCTGGGAGCCGCCCGCGTCCGACATCTGGCTCAACGTCCGGTACGACCCGGCGATCATCCGCTATGAGGGCACTCGCTTCACGGCCGGAGGCACGGGCTCGGCTACCCGGACGCAGGCCGGCACGGTCCTGGTCCAGCTCATCGACACGGCCGGCGTGTACCGGACCGGCCCGCTCGCCACGATCACGTTCTCGGGCCTGAAAAACGGCAGCTCGCCCCTCGAGATCGAGCTCCAGCACGTCCGGACCTATCCGGACGGGCGGCCCGTCGAGATCACGGACTCGGCCACGACCGCGCCGGGGCGATTCACGGTCCTGGCCTCCGCTCCAGCGAACGGGACGGC
This sequence comes from uncultured Methanospirillum sp., assembly GCA_964461885.1. Lineage (GTDB taxonomy): Archaea > Halobacteriota > Methanomicrobia > Methanomicrobiales > Methanospirillaceae > UBA288. The sequence continues at coordinate 28,698 of CAYWVY010000002.1, forward strand.
CCCCACCACCGGGACGCCGAACCAGACCACCGCGGACACGCCCTCCCCGACGGTAACAGCGACCGTGCCGCCGTCCCTCCCGACACTCCCGCCGACTGCAGGCACTCCGTCGTCGCCACCGACCACGGCCTTCTACGGCGATGACTATAGCGGAGCGGTCTCGCCGACGGCGACGGCGGCCCCCGTCGGGACGATCCCGGCCTCCAACCGGACCATTGCCGAGATCGCGGCGGCGAACCCGGACTTCTCAGCCTTCGTGAACGCGACACGGTCGGCCAACCTGTTCGACGTGCTAAACGGGCCGGGGCCTCTGACGGTGTTCATCCCGACGAACGCCGCGTTCGATACACTGCCGCCGGGGGCCCACGAGGCGCTGCTCGCGAACCGCACGGCGCTCGACCTCCTGCTCCGGCATCACCTCGCGCCGGGGACACTCACGGTCGCGGACGTGACGGCGCGGGCTTCCGTGCCGACCCTGCTCGGCGTCCCGCTCTCGGTCAATGTCCGGCCGGGCGGGGCCGTGGGGATCGACGGGGCGAACCTGACCCTGCTCGACATCCCCGCGGCGAACGGCATGATCCACATCGTCGATGGCGTGCTTGTCCCGCCTGGCGTATCGCTCACGCCAGCCGCCACGGCACCGACGGCGACGCCGACCACAGAAAACGTGCCGACCCTGCCCACGCGAGCCGGAGGTGCCGGGGCCGCGGTGGGTGGAGCGCTCGTCGTCGCGGCGCTCCTCGGGCTCCGGCGCAGGTGAGGCTCGGACTCCCTGAACCGCATGGAGCCCGGCGCCGCTGTCTTGTCGATGCCATGGTGGCTTACCGGGCTGGCGGCCCCTGTGGCAGCATCCCGGCGAGTGGCCGGTACCAGACATGCATGCTCTCCACCCCACCGCAGATCCCGGTATTGTTGAGGAGTGTGCCCCCGTACGCATAACCGGCCCGAGCGAAGGTGATGTTCATCGGGAAGGAGGTGGCCCGGGCGATGGTATAGGCGGTCTTCATGCCGGCCGATCGCATCGCCGTCTCCATGCGACGGAGCAGGTGCCCCGAGAGACCCTGCCCCCGGAACTCAGGCCGCGTCGCAAAATCGGTCATCTCGACATGCTCTTCTCCCGGATCCATCTCGGCCGAGGAGACGGCCGCGATCACACCCCCGATCCTGACGCAGAAATACCGTGCTCCGTGCTCCATCGTCTCCCTGATGTACTCCTCCCGGTGAATGGGGAATGGATACGTGGCGAAGACATCCCGGTACAGGGCTGCGAGCGCGGGAGCATCCGCCGGTGACGCGGGCGAGCAGATCGCACCCGGGGGAAATGGGCGGATGCATCCGTTCGCGGATGCTCTCCTGGCCGCTGCGAGCACGTCGTCGAACGAACGGCTATCCCGAGAACGCGTTGGATCCCGGAACAGGGAGAGGAGATAGCCATCCTCACGGCCCCGGAAGAGCCGGGGGATCCTGGCCTCTTCGACGTACCCCCGGTCGAGAAAGGGGGGCCGCGCGGATGCCGGCACTTTGGCGAAGATCTTCGTATACCCCTCTCTCTGAGCAAGCTCGACCAGGTCGTCGAGGATCTCGGGAAGGTCGGCCGGGGCCAGTTTCATCACATAGACGCGGTTGCTCGTTGGTCCGTGCTGAACGGTGCTGGCCCCGATGGTGGTGACGACGTCAGTCGCCATTCCGTCGTTCGATGCGCTCGGTGTTCTCCGGCACGAGAGCGATCGCCGGGTCCTCGTCCGAGAGGAGACGGGCGATCCCGACCGCCCGCGACTCGTCGGCACTGTCGAGCTTCAGGTACCGCTGACAGGTGGCGCACTGGCGGTCGCACCAGACCGGCTCGTACGAGTCCGGCTCCTTGTACGAGCAGATCATCCCCTCGTAGTTCCGGAGCACCACCTTGTTCGTTCCCCATGAGATCTGGTAGTTGGGCATCAGCCGTATCTTGCCCCCGCCACCGGGCGCGTCGATCACGTAGGTGGGGACCGCGAAACCACTGGTATGCCCGATCAGGTTCTCGAGGATCTCGATCCCCTTCGAGACCGGCGTCCGGAAATGGGTGAGCCCCTCCGAGAGGTCGCACTGGTAGAGGTAATACGGCCGGACACGGTTCCGGACCAGCGCCTGGACCAGCGCCCTCATGATCCTCGGGCAGTCGTTCACACCGGCCAGAAGGACGGACTGGTTGCCGAGCGGGATCCCCGCGTCTGCCAGCCGGCGCAGGGCCTCCCGCGACGAGGCCGTGATCTCGACCGGGTGGTTGAAGTGCGTGTTGACCCAGAGCGGGTGATGCCGGGCGAGCATCTGCACGAGCGAAGCGGTCACCCTGTACGGGAGCACCACGGGCACCCGCGTGCCGATCCGGACCACCTCGACGTGTGGGATCGCGTCGAGCTCGGTGAGGATCCAGTCCAGGTAGTCGTCGGGGAGCATGAGCGGATCCCCGCCGGAGAGGAGGACGTCCCGTATGGCGGGGGTCTCCCGGATATAGTCCAGGCCGGCGCGGATCTCGTCGCGGCTCGGGATGGAGTCGACGTCGCCGACGCGCCGCTTGCGGGTGCAGTGGCGGCAGTACATGGCGCAGACGTTGCTCACGAGGAAGAGCACCCGGTCGGGATACCGGTGCGTGATGCAGGGAGCGGGGCTGTCCGTGTCCTCGGCCAGCGGGTCCTCCATGTCGTGGGGGTCCATAACGAGCTCGGCCGGGTCCGGGAAGGCCTGCCGGAAAACAGGGCCCTCCGTATCGTAGCCGGTGTCAATGAGGGAGAGATAGTAGGGAGTGATCCTGAGCGGAAACTTGCGGATGGTCTCCTCCAGCAGCGCCCGCTTCTCAGGTTCGAAATTAATGTCGAGCAGTTCCTCGAACGTGTCGATATCCGTGATCGTGTGCGCGACCTGCCATCGCCAGTCTTTCCACATCTCAATGGCGACATCATCCGCGATCCGTCCGGCAATCGCTCTCTGCTTTGGGGAGAAAATGACCATGCCCGGTTCCCTCGGCGATACTTCGCGCCAACCCTATAAAAAACGTACGAAATGCCCAATACGAGGCGAAAATGGAAAATTAGCCGATTAAACCGGGATCAAAGCCGGCATCACCCCCAAAGGAACACGCGGAGGAGCAGGTCCTCCGCCCTGTTTTCGGACGCGGCCGGGTTGCACGGACGGTGCGATCTCTCCCCCGGGGACCGCCGATCCGCCCACCGTCCGGCCCGGGTGCACGTGTCGGATCACGCCGATCCCGTCCACGAGTTTGCCGATGCCGCCCCAGAGGGTCGTACCAGGATCAGACCTCGACGCGGGACTCCCTATCGCTGCATTTTCTCTCAGACGTTTTCAGAGACCACCCGCTCAGCCGCATCTCCGCCCCGGACTGCGATGGGCGCCGGAGAAGCGTGCAGTGCACCGGGTGATCCGGCCCGCGGGAGAGCGGTCCGCTCGGCAGCAATTCCTGGGGGTCCCATTTAGCGAGCGTCTGAACGGAGACGGTGAACGGCCGTCGTGTCCGGGCCCTCCGGCAGGCTGCCTCACGCCGATCGGCCAGCACGCCAGAGGCCCGGGAGGGCGTACGATTTATCCGCCTCCGGCACAACTACTCTCAGACTATGGCGATGCATCCCACGGTTCCGGTCATTCCGACGAACGATCTCGCGGCCCTTCTCGAGGGCATGGCCTCGACCGGCTTCCAGGGGCGCAAGCTCGGTGAATCGGTCAGGGTCTGGCGCACGATGCTGAACGACCCCGACTGCACGATCCTCCTCGGGCTCTCGGGAGCGATGATCCCCGCCGGGATGCGCGAGGTGCTCAGCGCACTCGTACGGCACCATTACGTCGACGCGATCGTCTCCACCGGCGCGAACGTCTTCCACGACGCCTGCGAACACCTCGGGGTCTGCCACTACCAGGGCCACCACCATGTCGACGACGCCGACCTCTTCAGCCGCGGCATCGATCGCATCTATGACGTCTTCGCGTTCGAGGAGGAGTTCCGGACCACTGACCGGCAGATCGCCGCGTTTGCCGCCTCGATCGCCCCGTTCAGGGGATCCTCCCGCGCCTTCCTCGAGGCCTTCGGCCGGCACGTCATGGGCGCCGCGCCCGGGAACAGTTCATTCCTATCGACCTGCGTCGAGGAGGGCGTCCCCGTCTTCGTCCCCGCGCTCGCGGACTCATCGATCGGGATCGGGCTCGTCATGGCCCGCCGAGACGGTATCGCGGTCGACGTGGATCAGCTCGCCGACGCCGACGAGATCACTCGCATCGTCGAGGCGTCAACGAAGACCGGCGTCGTCTACATCGGTGGCGGCGTGCCCAAGAACTTCATTCAGCAGACGCAGGTCATCGCCTCGATCCACAACGCGGACCTCGGCGGGCACGCCTACGCGGTCCAGTACACGACCGACGCTCCGCACTGGGGCGGGCTCTCGGGCTGCACCTTCGAGGAGGCCATCTCCTGGGGCAAGGAGCAGGCTGCAAGCCCGCTGGTCCAGTGCTTCTGCGACGCAACCATCGCTCTCCCCATCGCCGCCTCGGCCCTGATCGCAAGCGGCATCAAGCGCGACGGGAAGCGGTTCGACCTGTAGGGGCCGCAACCCTTATCCCCTCACCCCTCCCACGATATTCCGCACCATTCATGGAGTGACGTCTCGACGTCACGAGTGTCCACTGGATGCGAGATTCCCCGTTGAGGTAGCCAAGCCTGGTATGGCGCAGGTTTGCTAAACCTGTGTCCCCCTGGGACTCGAGGGTTCAAATCCCTCCCTCAGCGCTCCGGGCATCAGCTCATACCGAGGAGACCTCATGGCAAGCGAAGAAGAGGATATCAAATACTTCGTCCGGATCAGCAACACCGACCTCGACGGCACCAAGTCGGTCCGGGTCGCGCTGACCGGCATCCCCGGCGTCGGCCGCCACGCGGCCGAGATCATCGCCCGACGCGCAGACGTTGGCGTACGGGAGACGATGGGCAGGCTCGAAGACGACTCGATCGAGCGACTGCGAGGATCAGTCGACAGCTACGCGGGAATTGTCCCGACCTGGATGCTGAACAGGACCAAGGACGTGTACACGGGCGAGCCGCGCCACATCCTCGGCACCGATCTCTCGATCACACACGACGAGGACATCAACCTGCTCCGAAAGATCCGCTGCTACCGCGGGATCCGGCACGAGACCGGGCAGAAGGTGCGGGGCCAGCGGACCAAGTCGACCGGGCGCACCGGTGCGACCGTCGGCGTGCGGAGAAAGAAGGACTGAGCGGGGCGCGAGTCTGATGGCATACCCAGGCAAGAACAAGAAGTCGTACGAGACGCCGAAGCGTCCGTTCGAGAAGACGCGGATCGAAGAGGAGACCAAGCTCGTGATCGAGTATGGCCTCCGGAACAAGCGCGAGGTCTGGAAGGCCCAGGCGGCGCTCCGCAAATATCGGACGGGTGCCCGCGAACTGCTCGCCCTCGAGTCGGGAGCGACCAAAGTGACGCTCGCCGAGCGGAAGAAGGAGAACCTGATCGGCCACCTGCAGCGCGTCGGCCTGCTGGGCGGCGAGGCTGACATCGACGACGTGCTCTCGCTCCGGATCCAGCAGCCGCTCGAGCGCCGTCTCCAGACGCAGGTCTACCGGCTCGGGCTCGCGCGTTCGCCCAAGCAGGCTCGGCAGCTGGTCACCCACGGCCACATCGCGATCGGCGGCCGGCGGGTTGACATCCCGAGTTACCTGGTCCGCCGCGACGAAGAGGGGCAGATCACCTACTACGGCCGTTCGCCGTTCACCAACGCGGATCACCCCGAACTGAACCGCACGCTCGGGAAGAGGAGGCGCTAGACCATGGCCGAACCGAAAGAGAAATGGGGCATCGCCCATATCTATGCCTCGTTCAACAACACGATCATCACTGTCACGGACCTTTCCGGGGCTGAAACGGTCACGAAGTCGAGCGGCGGCATGGTCGTCAAGCAGGACCGGAACGAATCGAGCCCGTACGCGGCCATGAAGATGGCGAGCGACGTGGCCCAGTCCGCCATGGACAAAGGCTTCGTCGGCCTCCACGTCCGGGTCCGCGCGCCCGGCAAGGGTAAGCAGCGCTCACCCGGTGCCGGTGCGCAGGCTGCAATCCGCGCCCTCTCTCGTGCAGGCATGCGGATTGGCCGGATCGAGGACGTAACACCGGTCCCGCACGATGCGATCCGCGCAAAGGGCGGACGCCGGGGCAGGAGAGTCTGATGCAGGTCGAGTGCCAGCACCGCGACGAGCACTCCTGCCGATTCATCCTGTCGGGGGCCATGCCCTCCTTTGCGAACTCGATCCGACGCGCGATGGCGAGCGAGGTTCCGAAGCTCGCAATCGACTCGGTCGGGATCTACGACAACACGAGCGGGCTCTTCGACGAGATGCTCGCGCACCGACTCGGACTCGTGCCCCTGCGGACTGAGACCGGAACCTACGTCCCGATCGAGGAGTGCACCTGCGAGGGGCAGGGCTGCGATCGATGCACGGTCTCGTACACGATCTCGGTCGAGGGGCCGGGGATGGTCTGGTCGCGGGACCTGATCCCGAACGACAGCGAGGCCGCCCCCGCCCAGGGAGATATCCCGATCATCAAGCTCGAGAAGGGGCAGAAGGTCGTGGTCGAGGCCCGCGCGATCCTCGCGACCGGGAAGGCCCACGCAAAGTGGCAGCCGACCACCATCTGCGGGTACAAAAACTACCCGACTCTGACCATCGACGCGCACTGCGACGGTTGTGGAGTCTGCGTCGACGCATGCCCCCGCCAGGTTCTCCGCCTCACCGGACGGACGGTCACGGTCGACGAGGCCCGGATAGAGGACTGTTCGCTCTGCCGGCTCTGCGAGAAGGGATGCATCTCGACGGGAATCGGGGACCAGGCCGCAATCCGAGTGGGGACCGAGGCCGACCGGTTTATCTTCACGGTCGAATCGGACGGATCGATACCAGCTACCGAGATCCTCCGCCAGTCGGTCCGCTTCCTCAGGACGCGAGGCGACGAACTCTCACGCGCACTTGACGAGATTGCCGAGGGATAGCAATGACACTTACACGAGAGAAGACCAATCCGCGTCTGACGAATCTGATCATGACGCTGAAAACGGCCTCGCGCGAGAACGAAGCGCAGGTCTGGCGCGACATTGCGTTCCGCCTCGAGGGCGCGACGAACGCGCGCGCCGAGGTGAACGTCAGCAAGATCAACCGTTATGCGACCGACGGCGAGACGATCCTCGTGCCGGGCAAGGTGCTCGGCACGGGCGTTATCGACCGCGCCGTCCGGGTCGCGGCCCTGAACTTTTCGGCGCAGGCGGCCGATAAGATCACAGGCGCGAACGGCACCTGCATGACGATCGAAGAGCTCCTGAACGACAACCCGAAGGGGAGCCGGGTGCGAATCCTGAGGTGACCGAGATGGTAACGGTGATCGATGCGGAGAATCTCCTGCTCGGGCGGCTCGCGTCCACAGTCGCGAAGCGCGCGCTCGCAGGTGAAGAGTTCGCGATCGTCAATGCAGAGAAGGCGATCGTATCGGGCGCGCGGGCCCATGTGCTCCATGACTTCCGCGAAAAACGCGAGCGCGGCTCGGTCGAGGGTGGACCGTTCTATCCCCGGCGCCCCGACCACATCGTCAAGCGGACGATCCGTGGCATGCTCCCGTACAAGCGCCAGCGCGGCGTCGCAGCGTACAAGGCGATCAAGACCTACGTAGGCGTGCCGCACGAGTTTGCAGACGCCGAGCGCGAGTCCCTGCCCGAGGCGCATATCGACCGGCTGAACAACCCGAGGTACATCACGATCGGTGCGATTGCGACCTTCCTCGGCGCGAAATATTGATACAAGGTGAACGTATGGCAAAGGTGATCAACACCAGCGGAAAGCGGAAGACCGCGATCGCGCGCGCAACCCTCCGCGAGGGCGGCGGCATGATCCGGATCAACTCGGTCCCACTCGAGGCCTATGGCACCGAGCTGACCCGCATGAAGATCTCGGAGCCCCTGCTCCTCCACCCGGCGGGTATCGAGGGAATCGACGCCTCGATCACAGTCGTTGGCGGCGGGATCATGGGCCAGGCCGAGGCCATCCGGACCGCGCTCGCGCGCGGCATCGTCGAATGGCACAACGACCCGGCAATCAAGGAACTGTATGTCGGCTACGACCGGACGCTGCTCGTCAACGATTCGCGCCAGAAAGAGGCAAAGAAACCTCACGGCCCCGGGGCACGCGCGAAGTTCCAGAAGTCGTACCGTTAAATTAAATAAAGACCGAGAGTAACGTGTATGATACCCGTACGATGTTTTACATGCGGTAAAGTCGTCTCGCCCGTCTGGGAGGAGTTCAAGCGACGACGCGATGCCGGTGAGGACCCGAAAGCGGTCCTCGATGACCTCGGTCTCTTCCGGTATTGCTGCAGGCGCATGCTCCTGTCGCACAAAGAGATAATCGATGAAATCAACCCGTACCAATGAGGGGTCGTGGGGTAGCCTGGTATCCTAGGGCGTTCGGGATGCTCTGACCTGAGTTCGAATCTCAGCGACCCCATTCTTATCCAACCATTTTGAGGCAGACGATGGAATCGTATACCCGCTATGAAAAGGCGAGAATCATCGGAGCCCGCGCTCTCCAGATCTCGATGGGCGCGCCTACACTCATCAACGTTCTGAAGACCGATCCCCTTGAGATCGCTCTTCAAGAGTTCGCAGAGGATGTCATACCCATCACGGTGAAGAGGAGGTAGACTGCAGATGACAACAATTGAGGCCGTCCTGCTACGGCGGATTCTCGACTCGCGTGGCAACGCGACGGTCGAGGCCGACATCTGGACGACCACCGGCTTCGGCCGTTCCGCTGCGCCTTCAGGCGCGTCCACCGGTACCTACGAAGCGAAGGTACGGCCGGTTGCGGAGGCGATCCTCGATGCAGAGCAGGGACTCCTGCCCGAACTGATCGGGCTGGACGCATCCGATCAGCCCGGGTTCGACCGGGCGATCCGCAACCACGACGGGACACCCGATCTTTCGAAGGTCGGGGCGAACGTTGCAGTTGCGCTCTCCCTCGCGAACGCGAGGGCGGCCGCGACTGCCCTCGACCTGGAGCTCTTCCGGCACCTCGGCGGCTGCTTCGCGGGTGAGACACCGTTTCCTCTCGGAAACGTGATCGGCGGCGGCGCTCACGCGCTGAACGCGACGGACATCCAGGAGTTCCTGGTCGTACCGACCGGCGCACCGACCGCCGAGGACGGGGTCTTCGCGAACGCAGCGGTCCACAGGAAGGTGAAAGAGCTCCTGGTTGCCATGGGCAAGGGCTCGGGCAAAGGCGACGAGGGGGCCTGGGCACCCGCGATCGATGACCTGACGGCCTTCGAGACGGTGCACCAGGCCGTGGCCGCGGTCTCGGACGAGGTCGGCTTCGCGATCAACATGGGCATCGATGTGGCCGCGAACGAACTCTGGAAGGACGGGGCGTACCACTACAAAGACGCGACCCGGACCCCGGAGGAGCAGATCGCGTACATGACCGAACTCGTGGATCGCTACGACCTGATCTACATCGAGGACCCCCTTCACGAGGAGGACTTCGAAGGTTTCGCGGACCTCTCCGAGCAGATCGCCGACCGTGCCCTCATCTGCGGCGACGATCTCTTCGTTACGAACCCCGAGCGGATCGTGCGGGGGATCGAGATCGGCTCGGCCAACTGCGTGCTGATCAAGCCGAACCAGATCGGAACCCTGACCGACACCTGGGAGGCGATCGAGCTCGCCCATACCCACGGTCTGGACACCGTGATGAGCCACCGCTCGGGAGAGACAACGGACACCACCATCGCCCACCTCGGCACCGCGTTCGGATGCATCTTTATCAAGACAGGCGCAGTCGGCGGCGAGCGGATCGCAAAGTTGAACGAACTGATCAGAATCGAGGAGCAGCAGTAAGCATGACGGCAAACGAAATGGAGATCGAGCTCGCCGAACCGCTCGTCCCGGTCGAGGAGTACCTCGCGGCCGGAATTCACATCGGCACCCAGCAGAAGAGCAAGGACATGAAGAAGTTTATCTACCGCGTCCGCGGTGATGGACTCTACATCATCGACATCCGCGAGACCGACGAGCGGATCAAGACCGCGGCCAAGTACCTCGCGCAGTTCGACCCGTCCCGGATCCTGGTTGTGACCTCGCGCCAGTACGGCCAGTACCCCGCCCGGCGTTTCGCCGAGGCGATCGGTGCAATGGCCGCGACCGGCCGGTTCGTGCCGGGGCGGATGACGAACCAGAACCTCCACGGCTACATCGAGCCCGAGGTCGTGCTTGTCACGGACCCCATCGGCGATGCCCAGGCCATCAAGGAGGCCGTCCAGTCGGGAATCCCGGTTGTCGCGCTCTGTGACACCAACAACATGACCCAGTTCATCGACCTCGTGATCCCGACCAACAACAAGGGGCGGAAGGCGCTCTCGATGATCTACTTCCTGCTCACGAGCGAGATGCTCCACCTGCGCGGCATCCAGACGTCACTGACGCAGGAAGATTTCGAGACCGATCTGTAGAAATACGAGGAGGCAGGAGAGGTTCTCCATGCAGGTCAGGACACCAGCCGTCGCAGGCATGTTCTACCCCGGAGAGCCACACCACCTCGAGCAGCTGCTCGAGCGGTTCTTCCTCGGAGCGGAAACGGTGGAGGTGCACGATCCGTATGCGATCGTGGCGCCCCATGCCGGGTATGTCTATTCGGGCGCGGTCGCGGGCCGAGCGTTCGCAACGCTCCCGGCGGACTTCGACGGGACCTTCGTCGTGATCGGACCCTCGCACGGGGGGTACCCAACCTGCACGTCGGCCGTCCCCTGGGAGACGCCACTCGGGATCGTCGATACGGATACCGCGTTCGTCAAGGCGCTCAAGATCCCCACGAACGAATCGTACATGCGTGACGAACACGCACTCGAGGTCCAGATGCCGTTCATCAAGTACCGGTGCCCGCGGGCGCGGATCGCCCCGGTGATGATGGGGCTCCAGGATCTCGGATCGGCCGAGGTGCTTGGCGAGCGGATCGTCCGGGCGATCGAGGAGACCGGGCACGACGTCCGGATGGTTGCATCGAGCGACTTCTCGCATTATGTTCCCGATCGGGTTGCCCGGTTGCAGGACCTCTACGCGATCGAAGCGCTCGCCGACCTCGACCTCGAACGCTTCTACAACCGGATCGCCGAGCGGCGGATCACCGCGTGCGGTTACGGCCCGATCGCGTCCGTCTGCACGGCGGCGGAAGCAAGGGGCGCGAAGCACGCGCGCCTGCTCCAGTACGCGACGAGCGGTGATGCGACCGGCGATATGTCTTCAGTCGTGGGTTATGCGGCACTAGCGGTGATATAGGGTGGCAACGTGGTCTGCCCCGGGCAAGGTCTTCCTGTTCGGGGAGCATGCGGTGGTCTATGATAAGCCCGGGCTCGCGATGGCGATCAAGCCCCGGGTCCTCGTCTCGGTTCGCCGTCACCGCCACCCCGCACCGGCCAAGTCACCGTACATCGCCCAGTGTTTCCGGGAGCTTGGAGTCACGGGCTCGGTCTACGTCTCGAGCCAGATGCCGTCGTCGGCCGGACTCGGGTCGTCGGCCGCGGTGACCGTCGCCACCCTCTCGGCGGCGAACGACGAATTCCGCCTCGGGATCGAGCGCGAGGAGATCGCCGCGATCGCACACCGGGTGGAACAGACCGTCCAGAAAGGACGGGCGTCGCCGACCGACACCTACGTTTCTACCATGGGGGGGCTCGTCCTGATCATGGATGGAGCACGACGGCGCGTCCCCCCTGTGAACCTGAACCTGGTGGTCGGCAACACCCAGGTCTCGCACAGCACCTCGCGCATGGTCGAGCTCGTGGCCGATGAGCGTTCGGCCCGGCCTGGCGTGATCTGCCCGATCCTCGACGCGATAGGGGCCCTCACGATGGAAGGGATCCGGAAGCTCGATGACCCCAGGGCCCTGGGAAAACTGATGGACACGAACCACGCCCTGCTCGATGCGATCGGGGTCGGACACCCGTCCCTGACAAAACTCGTGCTGGCGGCTCGTGCAGCAGGGGCGTTCGGGGCGAAGCTGACCGGTGCCGGGGGCGGGGGCTGCATGATCGCGCTCTCGCCGAAGACGGGCAAAACCCGGATCATCGGGGCACTCGACGCAGCCGGCGGACGGGCCTTCATCACGACCCTCGACACGGTCGGGGCGAGAAAGGAGCACGATGCCTGAACCGATCCTCCTCAAGCTCGGCGGATCCGTGGTCACGGACAAGCGCAACGACGGTGTCGTCGATCATGCCGCGATCGGCGAGATCGCGGACCTGCTCGGAGCATCGGGTTTCAGGGGCGTAATCGTCCACGGCGCCGGCTCCTGCGGTCATCCCGAGGCGCAGCGATACGGTCTCGCCCATGGAGCGGACTGCACGAACCGAACCGGGATCACGGTCACCCACGAAGCGGTCGCATCCCTCAACCGGACGGTCGTGACCGTGCTCTGTGGAGCGGGGATCGATGCGGTCGGGGTCCATCCGCTCGCTGCCTGCACTGCCGACGACGGCAGGATCGTCTCGTTCGAGGAGGAGCCGCTCCGGCTCCTGCTCGGGCTCGGGTGCGTGCCCGTGCTCCACGGCGATGTGGTCATGGACCGTCGCCGCGGCGCCTGCATCGTCTCGGGAGACCAGCTCGTGGCATATCTCGCGCCGCGGCTGGGCCTTTCGCGCATCGGTTTGATGACCAACGTGCCGGGCGTGCTCGATGCCGGCGGCGCGGTTGTGCCGCGGATCTCGCGGGCGGACGCGGGAGCTCTCGCAATCGGCGCATCGTCCACGATGGACGTGACCGGCGGGATGGGCGGCAAGGTCGCCGAGCTTCTCAGGCTCGCCGAGAACGGAATCTCGTCGCACGTCTTCGGCTCCGATCGGCTGGCCGACTTTCTCGCCTCGCGTCCCCACGGCGGCACCGAGATCGTGCCGGAGGACGCATGACCGGAGCCCAGACCTCGGCGCGGAAGCTCGACCACCTCCGCATCTGCTGCGAACTCCCGGTCGAGGCCGGCGATGCCGGCTTCGGCGAGGTCCGCCTGGTCCACAGCGCGCTTCCGGAGTGCGACATGGACCGGATCTCGACCGCAACGCAGTTCCTCGGACACCAGTTCGAAGCCCCGCTCATGATCGCGGCCATGACCGGAGGGCATCCCGAAGCCACTCCGATCAACGCGCGCCTCGCGGCCGCAGCCGAACGGTTCGGCCTCGGGATAGGGGTCGGCTCCGAGCGCGCAGCGCTCGAGGATCCGTCGCTCGCACCCAGTTACCGGGTGGTCCGCGACGCGGCCCCATCCGCGTTCGTGGTCGCAAACCTCGGAGCGGTGCAGCTCCGTGACCACGGGCAGGCCTGGGCCGACCGTGCAGTCGAGCTGTGCGAGGCCGACGCGCTTGCAATCCACCTGAACTTCCTGCAGGAGGCGATCCAGCCCGAGGGCGATCACGACGCGACCGGATGCATGGCCGCAATCGAGGCGCTCTGCGACCAGGCCGCGTACCCGGTGATCGTCAAGGAGACCGGGAACGGGATCTCGGGGGAGGTCGCGCGCCGCCTCAACGGCGCGGGCGTCGCCGCCATCGACACCGGCGGGATGGGCGGCACCTCGTGGGCCGTGATAGAGGCCGTCCGCGCTCGCGAGACCGGGCGAGCAGGTGACGGGCGCCTTCAGGCGCTCGGGGAGTTGTTCCGCGATTGGGGCATCCCGACTGTGGCGAGCCTGATCGAGGTCACCCGGTGCGGCGGGCCCGTGATCGCGACAGGCGGTGTCCGGACCGGGCTCGACATCGCGAAGGCGATAGCACTCGGCGCCGATCTTGCTGGGATGGCCCTGCCCCTACTCGGGCCAGCCAGGAGCGGACAGGAGGCGCTTGACACCGTGATCGAGCGCGTGATCGACGAACTTCGCGTGGCGATGTTCCTCACGGGTTCTCCTGAGATACCGGCCCTCCGGCGGGCGCGGACGATCGTCACGGGACGAATACGAGACTTAACAGCAATTTAGGAGATACAGATGGATGTAGAGATTATCGCGCTGGGCGGATACGACGAGGTCGGCAGAAACATGACCGCCGTCCGCTGCGGAAAAGAGATAGTGGTCTTCGATATGGGCCTGCGCCTTGACCAGGTCATGATCCACGAGGACGCCGAGATCGAGAATATGCACTCCCTTGACCTGATCCAGATCAAGGCGATCCCGGACGATACGATGATGAACGCGATCGAGGGGCAGGTCAAGGCGATCGTCTGCACCCATGGCCACCTCGACCACATCGGGGCCATCCCGAAGCTCGCGCACCGGTACAACGCGCCGATCATCAGCACGCCGTACACGACCGAGCTGATCCGGCAGCAGATCGAGGGTGAGAACAAGTTCGAGGTGAAGAACAAGCTCTTCGCGCTCAAGGCGGGCGGGAAGTACACGATCTCCCCCAACCTCGTGCTCGAGTTCGTGCGGATGCAGCACTCGATCATCGACACCGTCGCGGCCGTCCTCTGGACGCCGCACGGGGCCGTGGTCTACGCCCTCGACTTCAAGCTCGACCGGACGCCCGTGATCGGCGAGCCCCCGGACTTCGCGCGCCTGGCGCAGATCGGCAAGGAGGGCGTCCTCGCCCTGGTCGTGGAGGCCATCAATATCGACATGAAGGGGCGGTGCCCGTCCGAGCGGATCGCACGCGACCTCGTGCGCGACACCATGACGAGCTTCGAGGACGAGAAGACCGCGATCATCGTCTCGACCTTCGCGTCGCACATCTCGCGGATCAAGACGATCACGGAGACCGCGCACGAGATGGGCAGGAAGCCGGTGCTGCTGGGCCGATCGATGGAGCGCTACTCCACGACAGCCGAGCAGATGAAGCTCGTCAGCTTCCCGCAATCGACCTCGGTCTTTGGCAACCGCCGGACAGTCGAGCGGACCATGCGGCGGATCATGAAGACCGGGACCGAGCAGTTCGTCCCGATCGTCACGGGCAACCAGGGCGAGCCGGGGGCGGTCCTGACCCGGATCGTTGCGGGAGAGACGCCGTACCAGATCAACAAGGGCGACAAGGTTCTCTTCTCGGCCAACGTGATCCCGAACCCGATGAACTACGGCAACCGCTACCTGACCGAGGCGAGGCTGAAAGCGTCCGGAGCGCGGATCTTCGACAAGCTCCACGTCTCCGGGCATGCGTATCTCGAGGACCACTACGAGTTCCTCCACCTCCTGAACCCGCAGCACGTGATCCCCGCTCATGCCTCGCTCCCCGTTACGGCCCGGTATGCAGACTTCGCGGCCGATCTCGGGTATTCGACCAAGACCGATTGTCACCTGATGCAGAACGGACAGAAGGTGAAAGTCCACTAGGAGACGAATCATGGAACTGGATGCCTATCTCGAGCAGACGGCCGATCAGGTTGATCGGCTGATCGACCGGTATTTCGGCGCTCCCATAGGGGAGCTGAACAAGGCCGCGGCCCACCTCCTCACGGCCGGGGGCAAGCGCCTCCGCCCGGCACTGCTGATGCTTGCCGCGGACGCCGTGAGAAAGGGCTCGTCCGGCGACCTGATGCCTGCGGCCCTCGCACTCGAACTGACCCACACCTTCACCCTGATCCACGACGACATCATGGACCGGGACAGTTACCGCCGCGGCGTGCCGACCGTGAACCACACGTGGAACGAACCGACCGCGATCCTTGCCGGCGACGTGCTGAACGCCCGCGCCTTCTCGTTCCTCGCGAGCGCGATCGCACCCGAGGCCGCGCGCCTCAGGGCCGTCGGAATGCTCGCGATCACCTGCGACGAGCTCTGCCTGGGTCAGCACCTGGACATGACCTTCTCGTCGCGAGACGACGTGACAGACGGCGAATATCTCGAGATGGTCGAGAAGAAGACAGGTGCACTCTACGGCGCGTCGGCCGCGATCGGGGCCGTGCTCGCGGGCGCGAGCGAGCCCCAGGTCGAGGTTCTCTACCGCTTCGGCCTCGCCTGCGGGGTGGCATTCCAGATCCAGGACGACCTTATCGACCTGCTCGCGCCTCCAGGCGAGAGCGGCAAGGACTGTGGCTCGGACATCCGGGAGGGGAAGTCGACCCTGATCACGATCCTGGCCCGCGACCGGGGCCTTGACCTGTCGCCATACCGACACCAGCTCTCCGAGGCGGAGCTCGAAGAGGTCGTCGGCCTCGTGGCCGACCAGGGCATCTTCGACGAGGTCCGGGGCCGGGCCCATGGGATCGTCCGTGACGCCTCTGCCCTCCTGAGCATCCTGCCCGACACGGAGGAGCGCCGGCTCCTCACCGAGCTCGGGAAGTACTTTGTAGCGCGGGGCACCTGACGTGGACGAGCTCCGCGATCGGCTCCTCACCCACGCGCTCGAAAACGCGATCAAACACCGCGGCACGCCGAAAGCCGGCGCGATCATCGGCGCAGTGATGGGAAGGTACCCTGAGCTCCGGCCCCGTGCGGCTGAGGCGAAGGCGCTGATCGGTGCCGTTATCGCCGAGGTCGACGCGCTCGGCCACGAGGAACGGGTCGCACGCCTCACGGCGATAGCACCCGAGCTCCTCGAGGTTCACGAGATCGGCGCTCGTGACCGATATGCGCTTCCGCCGCTCCCCGATGCCGGGAACGGCGTCGTGATGCGCTTCGCCCCGAACCCTTCGGGGCCGCTCCACCTCGGGCACGCACGCGCTGCGGCCCTGAACGATGCCTACGTCAGGCAGTACGGCGGCCGGTACATCCTGCGCGTCGAGGACACGGACCCGAAACGGGTCGATCCGGAAGCCTACACGACAGTGCCCGAGGACATGACCTGGCTCGGGTGCGCGATCACCGAGACCGTGTACCAGTCCGACAGGCTCGAACTCTACTATGACCACGCCCGTCGGCTCATTGAACGCGGCGGCGCCTACGTCTGCACCTGCGAGAACGAGCGCTTCCGCGAGCTCCGCCAGGCGAAGACTGCCTGCCCGTGCCGAGCTCGGGAGGTCGAGGAGGACCTCGCCCGGTTCGAGAAGATGCTCGATGGCGAGTACGCCGAGGGCGAGGCGTCGCTCCGTGTCCGCACCGACCTCGAAGCCCCCGACCCGGCGCTCCGCGACTTCCCCGCGTTCCGGATCCTCACCTCGACCCTCCACCCGCGGGTAGACGCGTCCGTGTACCCGCTCATGAACTTCTCGGTCGCGGTCGACGACCACCTGCTCGGTTGCACGCACGTGATACGGGGGAAAGACCACATCGCCAACACGCGCCGGCAGCAGTTCATCTATGACTGGTTCGGCTGGACCCCGCCGCACTTCCGGCATTACGGCCGGATGGGGATCGAGGGGGTCGTGCTCTCGACCTCGGAGATGCGGGCCGGGATAGATGCCGGTCGGTACGAGGGGTGGGACGATATCCGGCTCGGAACGCTCCGGGCGCTGGCGCGGCGCGGGATCGAGCCCGAGGCCGTAAAAAGGGCCATGCTCGCGATCGGCGCCGGCGAGACCGATATTTCGTTCTCCTGGGAGAACCTCTTTGCCGAGAACCGGGCGATCGTGGACCCGGTCGCGGACCGGCTCTGGTTCGTGCCGGACCCGGTCGCCGTCGAAGTCTCGGGCGCACTGCCGCGCGAGGCCCACCCGCTCCGCCACCCGGGCATGCCCGAGCGCGGGACGCGCACGCTCTCGTTCGCTGGAGACGTGGTCGTGCCGGTCTCCGAACTCGGCGACGAAGCCTCGATGCTCCGGCTCAAGGATCTCTTCAACGTCAATCTCTCCGCAGTCGAGGGCCGGTTCCGGTTCGAGTATGCCGGCGACGATCTGGCCGAGGCCCGTGCGGCCCACGCTCCGATCATCCAGTGGCTCCCGCTCGGTGGGACCGTGCCCTGCACGCTCCGGCGGCCCGAGGGCGACCTCGCGGGAGTCTGCGAGCCGGCCGTCCGGGATGCAGTCGGCAGAGTCGTTCAATTCGAGCGAGTCGGCTTCGTCCGGATCGACAGCGCCGGCCCGGACGGCGTCGTCGCGTACCTGACTCACCGGTGAGAGGCCATGGCGCGATGGCTGCTCCTGGCTACCTCGCTCATCCTCTTTCTCTCGGGGCTATTCATCCGTGGCGTTCCCGAGACCCCGTTCAATCCGCTCATCTCGGTCGCTGTCATCCTCCTCCTCGCGCTCCCCTCCTACCTCGCCCTTGCGCGGGCGGAGGGGGTGAAACGCGCGCTTCTTCTCATCGGCGGACTCTCCCTGCTCTCGATGAGCGTAGAAGCGATCGGTGTGCTGACCGGGGTGCCATATGGGCAGTTTTATTATTCAGGGACGATCGGTACAGCGGGGATCGGCCCTGTCCCCTGGACGGTCGGCTTTGCCTACGTCCCCCTTCTCCTCGGCGCCTGCGCCCTGAGCGTTCGGTATGCCGCGGGCCGCCCCGCCTGGCAACAGGCGATCCTGAGTGCCCTGCTCCTGGTCGCCGCAGACCTGGCCCTCGATCCTGGCGCCGCCCTGCTCGGCTACTGGGTATGGGTCGCTGGAGGGCTGTACTACGGAGTCCCGGCCTCTAACTACGCCGGTTGGTTCCTCACGGGCACACTCTACTCTGTAATTACGCTGCTCTCAGTGCGGAGCGGGATGCCAGTCGCGATCGCGACGAGTTTCGTGCTGATCCTCGCGTTCTGGACGGGCGTCTGTCTCGGTGCAAGCATGCTTATTCCCGGGGTCATTGGGTTCGGCCTGCTCTGTATCGCATGGTTGGGCCTCGACGCCGACCGCGCCGTATGAAAGTGCGCACCTATAGAGCCTCCTTATTACTTCACACCCGTCAAGACCGGGGGTATGCAGAAGTTGGCGGCTGATGATCCCGCGACCATCGTCTCTGCGTATCATCGTGGTGACGGTGTTCCTGTTATCGCGGCACGCTATCGCATCGGTCTAGAACGGGTGTATCAGATCCTTCGCTACACCCGGGAGCATGGATCTCCTCCGGTCCTGAAACGTCCTGGACAGCGGGCGCACCCACCCGGCACGGTGGGACGCCGTCTTCCTGTCGCCCACGCGGGGGTCGGTTTCGGTCATGAGCGCGGTGTAGCCTCGCGGTCCCCCCCAGCATTTGAAGCGCCCTGGCATGGTCCACGCCTTCCAGGCGAGCTCGCTTGGTGTGTCCGGGAAGCGCGTGTACACATCCGCCTCCACCGTCAGCGAAGGTAAGTCTTCTGTAAAGATCCGGGGGTTTGAGTGGTCTGACATGATATGATCAGACCCCTACACCGCGGGATGTCAGATATTTGCATCCCCATCCCGTCCAGGCACCCGTTCCCGTCGGGGCTGCCCGCGACAGCGCTCCGTGGGGAGCATGTCGATCGAGTGACTGCGAACCAGGAAAACTTCGGCGAAATCGATCCGGCCGTTGCCGTTGTAGTCGAATGCCGACACTGGTTCGTTCGCCGCGATCCTGGTCATCTGGTTGAAGTGAAGCCGCGATGTCCTCGAAGTCCTTCCGGCCGTTGCCGTTGATATTGTCAATGACAACGTCGAAGTCGAGATCGGTCGGCGAAAGGATGCGCCAGGGGTACCGATCGGCAGCTCCTGGTCGCCAGCTGAAACCACCCCCACGTTCAACAACGAAAGCTCCGGGACTCGCACAGTCTCAGTGGAATCCAAAGATACGATGGAACTGGACGTGGGGCGGGTCATGGCAACGGCTCATCCTGGATGAAAATTCCCGAGATGTCCAATGGCAGTTCCGGAGGATATTTTTCCCGTGTTTAGTGCCAGAAGAGCAGTTCTTTCGAAGTTTATTGGGGGTCCTGACTCAAACCGGTTTATCTTCTGCCGGCACTCACAGGGATTCCAGAACTCCGTTATCACCTAAAAGGACCGGTGCGAGAGTGACAAGTGCCTCCCTTGTCCTGGGGCACATGACCGAACTTTCGCCGCTAACGGTCTGCAGATCCATTATCAGCCTCATAAGGTCTTCCTTCGTGTCGATATCGTAGCATGACGGTAGCACCTCCCATTTCAACCCCGCATCCCGTGCCCGCTCCGTTGTCCGTTCCAGCACCGCTGATGTGCTCCAGGCAATTCCCCCGAATAGTGCCGGTGCATGGGCCCGGGATCCGATCAGGTAATACCCCCCGTCATCACACGGCCCGAGGACCACATCGGTTTCATCCAGCCGGGAAAATGCCCGGTGGATACATTCCTGCGGTAGATGGGGTGTGTCGCTTGCGAGGATGACGAGTTTCTGCACCCCCCGGGAGAACAGCCTGCGGGAGATCCGTGAGAGTCGGTCCCCCAGATCCCCCGAGCCCTGGGGAATGCACTCCACGGAGCGGGGAAACATCTGGGAAAAGAACTCCCGGGCAGTGTGCGGATCGTATGCAATGAACAGGTCCGCCTCGGGGATTTCGGACATCAGCCCGACCGTGTCGAGGAGAAACGCACCGTAGAGATCCGCTGCTTCGCGTGAGCTGAGCGGTGGGCAGAGACGGGTCTTGACCTTCCCCGACTCCGGCTGTTTTGCCATGATGGCGATGGCTGATCCCGATCGGTTCATCAGACAATCTTTTTCCCAACCCACAACCCGCGTCCGACCTTCCCCTCGCGTGAGGCTTTCTCCCAGCACGCGATCCCATTTTCGACTACTCCATAGAACTCCCCGCCGAACCGCCGGGTAATCTCCGGCCTGAGTTCTCCCCGGATCAACGCGAGATACCGGGTGAACTCCAGGGAGAAGTCACGGCTCATATCCATATCTGCAGTAACTTTCCAGCCATTCTCTTCCAACAGGCGGGTATACCCTGCACGGGTCTCCAGGTTGGGAAAGAGCATGAATCTGAGGAGTGACGCGAGTTCCTCATCCGAGATGCTGTCGTTCAGGATCCAGTCGCTGAATGCAAGGGTGCCACCGGGTTTTATGACCCTGCCGGCTTCGCGGATCAGCCGCTCTTTATCAGTGACATAGCACCAGGCGTCCTGTCCCCAGACGATATCGAAGGACGATTCCCTGAATGGCAGGTCGAGCGCATTTCCCAGCCGGAATGTGACCCTCTCATCCAACCCGGCAGCAGATGTCCGCCGGGTTGCCTCCTCCACCATCGTCGGCGTGGCATCGATCCCGGTGACCCTGCACCCGAAATCCCTGGCAAGCTGACGGGCCGGCCCTCCCAGAGCACTGCAGATGTCGAGCACCCGGGAATCGTGTTCAATTCCTGCCATAATTGCCAGTTCGGTAGTGGCAAGGGAGCCCCCGATATGGATCTCCTCTCCCATCACCATCTCCCAAAGGGTGCCAACTGCCCCCGAATATGCGTCGCTCACGTCGCCGACGCTGATATCAATACTCCTGGTCATGCTCTTCTCCCTATCCTGCAGTTGGGGTCTTCTGCCATAATATCGCCGGTCATGTAGTATGCGGTGGCCCGGCACCCCCAGCAGACCGCCTGGTTTTTACAGCTGCTGCACCTGCTGGAACTGTCGGGCTCCCGGAGCGGGAGGAAGAGCAGCTCGCGCCGGTGCCTGTCGACGATCTCCCCGAACGGCTCTTGGTTCACGTTCCCGAATCCCTGCCGGATGACGGAACACGGGGTGACATCCCCCTCAACCGTGATGCAGACAGTCCCGCCACAGTAAAACTTGTTGGTATCCATCGTACTCATCGAGATGTCAGATCCCGGATAGTTCAGCTGGTCGCGTATACCGATGGCGTGCTCGATCTGAGGCCCGGAAGGTACCCATTCCGGGTGCTCCGTGCCGTGGCCCGCTGCGCAGATCTGGGTCAGGCAGGTCCTGATACCCTTGCCGGCGAAGTGCCGGATGGTGCGTTCCACGTCTTTACCCGACAGCGGGCGGGTGAACGTGATGCAGTTGATGATCTCTCCGGGTGGTTTTCCGCATGCAAGGAGATTCTCCACGCCACGCAGGATTGCCTCCATCTTCGTCCCGGGTTCCCCGGTATGAAGCAGCTGGTAGATCTCCTCGTCCAGGCTGTCGAGATGGACGCTGACAAAACCCCCGGGTGTAACCCGGACGACCTGGCATGCAACGGCGGGATCGGCAAGCGGGATCCCACTCGTCCAGATATTGTTGACAAGCCCGAGATCCCGGGCCTCC
>CAYWVY010000002.1:50919-90270 GCA_964461885.1 uncultured Methanospirillum sp.
ATGCCGATCGATGCCAGCGGAATAATCAGCATCAGAACCGCCCAGTAAAAACCCGCCCGCTGTATACTGAACCTTCGTATCTCTTTCACAGAGTGCCCCGCGATAGCAAACATCATGAGGACCAGGACCATGGCGTTGAAGACGGTTGTCGAGTATTCGTGCTCTACCGGGAGGTGGGTGAGATAAGGGGCTGCATTGATCCATCGTATCATAAAAAAATGAGGGGCATGTGAGCGATACCGATGTAGGATAGTACCGGAAGGTGGGTCTTCAGCCAGAATCTCTCCTTCGGGCCGGGAACAACGAGCGGCCGCTTCAGCTGCCCTTCCGCGGCCACGACCATGATAATTGCCCCCAGCAATACAGCCTCCATGAGTGTTGCCACAGTTCCCGAGCAGTACGCAAGTTCGGTCGGAATTGTGATAAAGGAGGCGACCAATGATATCACACCAGTAGATATCGATGGCCGGAAAGACGCAAATCCGACGATGATAAAGACGAGAGCAAACCCGAAGTTATGGGCCCACCGGGGGTCTGCGTCGTACAGGTGGAATGCGGGCCCGAGCCAGAAAAGGAGCCAGGCAAGACCCAGCAGGAAGATACCTGTCCCGGTTGTCATCCATGGCCCGGGTTCGAATTTCATGATAGCGAAATCCACTCGTGAATGAATAACTGTTTGGAAACCACGGGGGGCACGTCCCTTCTGATCACCATTGTCACCCCGGTGCTGAACGAGGAGGCTGTGATACGGGGTTTCCTCGATCATCTTACAGGGCTGCAGGAACCGTTCGAAATCATCATTGTCGATGGCGGAAGTACTGATACCACCTGTGCCCTCATCCGGGAGCATGCCGGGAAAATCCCCCTAACCGTGAACCTTCTTTCAGCCCCGAAAGGAAGGAGCATCCAGATGAATGCGGGTGCGGTTGCAGCACGAGGAGAGATTCTCCTGTTCCTCCACGCCGATTGTCGTATCCCTGTCGATTCACTCCGGGTTATTTCCGAAGCCTGCAGGGTACCCGGCGTGTGCGGCGGGGCATTCACCCAGAACTGCATGGACACCGGTCTCTTCCCCACGGTCAGCTGCAAAGTGGCCGGTGCCCTTGCTGCCTGGTCCCGAATATATTTCGGTGATTTCGGGATCTTCGTTCAGCGGGATGTTTTTTTTGCAGCGGGAGGGTTTGCGGTCATTCCGTTCTGCGATGACATCGAATTTTGCCGGTCTGCCCGCCGATTTGGCAGGATGGTGCAGATCGACCGGTTCATTCAGAGTTCCCCACGACGGTTTGAACGCGTGGGGAGAACGAAACTGACAGCGGTGTATATTCTTGCAACTGTGCTGAACCTGGCCGGAATACGCCCCGTTTTTCTCAGGCGCTTTATCGTTGATTAGGGACGGCATCCCGGAGATCCCCTAGTTCCCCCTCATATAAGGCCGGGACGGCGGCGGGACGGGACCGGTCCCTGTCCTGGTGTACGTTACGTCCGCAGACCATCGAGATGCGCGCGTCCCGATTTGGCCTATTCCAGCTGATAATCTGGGAAGCGATAAGATCGACCTTGAAGGCCGTGAGGAACAATTCTGCACTCCGAAACCCGGGTTAACCAAAGGGAGGAAGGAGCGCGAACGAATGAGAGGTGTTATTGAGGGAGATTTGGATAGTACGGGGCATTGCGTGCAATGAGTCGGGAGCCGAAGCTCTCTTGCCGAACCGTCGGTCAACATCACATATCCTCGAGGGTCGGAATCCCGAACCGCTGCGTGTGAACCATTCCCGTCTATCGACCAGTTACAAGGTCATAGCGAGGCCGCACCGCTCCCTCTTCTCCTAGGCCGACCGGTTTTGGCGAGAACCGGGTGGGCGAGGATTGCCGCGAGCGGGGCCGGATGATTGGGCGCAACCGAATTTCTGCGGTGCATGTTCTCTACTGCGGCCGTTCCGTCGCGGTGAACGGCCCGAGCTCGCCGACCTTTCCAGCCTCCCTGCGCTACGTTGTCCGCAGAGGGATACTGCCTGTCAGGCATCCTGGCCAGGAGTTCTATGAGCGCACCGGGAGCGCACCGCCGCCGGGCCTCGCGTCCGAGGTCCTCCTTTCCGACCGTGAAGTGTAGACCGCGCAGGACGCCAGCGATCAGGCTGGCCGCCACCTTCTCCTGAGCGCCCGTTGGCTCATGCCCCCGAGTCCGCCCCCATGATCCTGATATGCAATGGCCCCCCGTTACCGTGCCGGGAGCGGTACGGGCCGCTATATCCGAATGGGACATATCAATTGTCGCTGGTTGTGGCCCTCGCCTTCACGCTCGCGACCTCCCCTCCTCCACGCTCTTTCCGGACTGCGGAAGGGAAGGGCATCACCGCTGTATCTCGACCCCGACCTCGTTTCGGCGGAGGAAACCGGGTGTGTACGGAGCGTTGTACCGCATCAGAAACGGCGTGCCCCGGGTGGCGACGCCGGCCTTCCTCAGTTCCTCGAACAGCCGCGCCACGACCGCCTCGACGTTGTCCTCGTTGGCGTGCCCGCTGAAGCGGATGACCGCGACCTCCCGCGCCTGAACCTCCTCGATACGAATTCTTTCGTCGGTCGGCTCCGGAATATCGTCCCGCGCTCTGCCCGCGGGCATCACAAACGACATCGTGCCCGGCCCGGAAATGACGGGGGCGGTCATAGGGATCTGCGGAGATGTGATCACCGGCGCAGTCATGGGGATCTGTTCGGACGTGATCACCGGCGCGGTCATGGGAATGGTGTTCCGGGGGCGATTGCTGCCCGTGATGTAGGCGAACAGCAGGCGAAATCCAGTGTCTTCTCCATCGTCCTCCACGGTCGCGAGGACCATAGGGGGATACAGCCGGAAGTCGGCCTCGCCAGCCTTCCCGGTCACTTCGTAGGGAACCGTTTCCGTCATGCGTCGCTCCAATTCCTGCACGGGCACGATTCCCCCGGGAACAGATGGATGTATCGTTCACCGGGGGCATCCCGCTGCACGGATGAATGCCGACCTCGTCCTCAACGGAGACCCGGGAATCCTTTTCGGCAGGGATTGACAACCGGGACACCTCGTTCGGGTCCATGTTCCGAATCCGGCCTTCCAGGAGATCAGGAGACAGGTTCGAACCAGGGCCACACGCGGAAACACGATGAAAAGGTGATCATCGACGGGGGCACGAAACCGTGGGAAACCAGCACTGCCGCCCGGCATATCACCATCGCATACGCCAGGGACGAACGCAGGACCCCGCCGGGCACACCCGACGTGCCCAGCGCCCGGACAAACACGATCGCTCCAGGGGGTGCGCCCGGCATCCGGCAAATGCGGCACATGAATAAAACAGGGACTCCGTCGGAACTCTGCCACAGGCAGATGGCGAGGAAGGAGCAGGCAGGTACCGAGTGCGCCTCGCCGTGGGCGTTTAGGGGTGGGTCGGAGAGAGGCGGCAGGAGAGGGTTCGGAGCTCCCCCGGTGCGCACGGAGCCCCGTCCACATCCCTGTCCGGCCGAAAACCTTGATCATCGTCATTCGCTCCAGATGGTGTGTTCTCATCCGGCATCCCGGGGCAGGAGCGGTTTACCTCCTCCGACTCGCGGAGAGTATTTATCGCGACCATTCCCATTTCCACAGAGCTGAGCTTTATGGACACGATCCGCATCGTACCTGGCGGGAACTACGAGGGAACAGGCAGGAGCCGGGGGCTTGCTCGGGGCCTCCTGGTCTTTTTCGGCGACCTGAACCTGACCGGCGAAGGGATGGGCATCGGTGGCGTGGCGGTCAGGGACCGGACATGCACGTACTTCTCCCGCTCGTGGAACGACCGGACGGATGATGGCGACGGATTTGGGCGGACATATACCCTCGACACCCGCATCAGCTGGATTTCATGGGAAGACCATCCCCCCTTCTGACGCGCTGGATCGAGTCCGCTGTCGGCGCCTACATGCGCCTGCCCTCCCTCCAGAGCCTGCTGCTTCGCCCCTTGCCCCCGCTGCGCAGCGCCCTGGGAATCGACTCGTGCTTCGAGACCGTACCTCCCGTTGGAGAGGTCTCGGTCACCTGCGCCGTGCAGGGAGGGCATGTGGACGTCCGGGTGGAAGTCCACCCCCCGATAAAACCGGGGAGTACGGTCTGCCTCCTTAACGAGCTGAGTGCCGAATGGTTCAGTGCGGCAGTCCGAAACAGAGAGATCGCCCCGCCCCCGCCGGGATGGGAGGCGATCGATCCACACGATCCGCCGACCTACCTGTATGACCCCGAACACGGAGTGCGGTTCACCTTAACCGGGCCTTCTGTCTCTTCGCCGGCGCCGTCGAGACTGTTCTGGGGCAGGGAGCGGACCCGGGACCTCTGCTGGGCGGGTTTCTGCCTCGAGCTGGGTCCCCTTGAAGATCTGCAGGAACCGCTGGAGGCGAGGTACGATATCGATTTTTCCGGGGATGGGTGCCCATGAATCAGCCATCCCCCTCCGGGGTCACCCTTGTGTACCCCTACTTTCGGAGTAAGGACCCGGTCGAGAAGCTGTTTCCCCCGCTGGGGATCGCCTACCTCGCGAGCCAGCTCGGGGAACGCGATGTCCCGGTCAGGGTCGCCGACTGCACGTTCCAAACGTTCGACGACGTCGTCGATAGGATTGCAGGCGACCGGCCGGCCATCGTGGGTCTGTACGTCATGGTCACGATGAGCAGGAACGCCTTCGACCTTCTCGCGGCGCTGCGGGAGCGTCTGCCCGCCACCCTCTTCGTCGGCGGGGGGCCCCTGCCGACCGTGCATCCCCGGATGTTTGTCGACAAATTCGACGTGATATTCCGCGGAGAGAGTGACGTGACGTTTCCGGATTTCTGTCGCGATTATCTCTCTGCAGGAGAGGGGGCCGCCTTCCTGAATACCATGAAGAGCGGGGACTACCCTGGTCTCTACGCGGAGTTCGACGGTCGTCTCGTGGCGACTCCCCCCGTACACCACCCTGCGGAGGTCCTTGACCGGCTCCCTCTTCCGGACCGCACCGGGTTCGACCACCACAGGTACCAGGAAGCGATGGAGCAGACAGCTGGATTGAAGCAGACCAGCATACTCGTCACGAGGGGCTGCCCGTTCTCCTGCGATTTCTGCTCGAAACCCGTCTGGGGGGATCTCTTCAGAAAGCCCCCGCTTGAGAAAGTATTCCAGGAGATCGATGCGATCCTGTCTCTCGGGTACACTAGCCTCTGGATTGCCGACGACTGCTTTACTCTCGACACGGACTATCTCTCGGAATTCTGTCACTGCATGATCCTCCGGGGGAGTCCCATCGGCTGGACCTGTCTCTCCCGGGTCGAGCGGCTCACCCCCGGACTCGTCGACCTCATGAAGCGTGCGGGGTGCCTCCGGGTCTACCTCGGGCTCGAATCGGGAAGTAACCACACCCTTCGCCTGATGAACAAGCGGATTACCGTCGAACAGGGAACCCGGGCCGTCGAACTCTTCTCCCGGGCAAGCGTGGGCACGGCGGGGTTCTTTATGGTTGGATACCCGGGAGAGACAATCGAGGATATCGAATCGACCTTCGACCTGGCGCTCTCACTTCCGCTCGACGAGATCTCGTTCACCGTACCCCTTCCCCTGCCCGGGACACCCCTTTTCAACCGCGTCGCGGATCTCGGATCCTGGGAGGACTGGGAGATCTCGAACCAGGTGAAACTGGTGTTCCCCTCGACGTTCGATGAAGACTGGCTCGGGCGTCGGATCAGTGAGACCATGGCGGCCTTCAGGAAGAAGAAAGACGGAATCGGTTCCGGGAAAATGCCTGGTCCGTCCTGAATGCCAGGCCGGGAGAGCCGCCGGTTCTGTCCGGGTTCCCCCAACAGGAATATTTCAGGGTGTGCATGTGTATATCGGCTATCCTCAGGAGGTGTCCACAGCGGGGCAATAATAAGTATAATATGGGCCATGTAAGGTTACAAGGTGAAGAACCATGGTATCGTTTAAATGCAAGGATATTGGTATGGATTGCACGTTTGAGACCACCGCGACCAATGTGCAGGAACTGGACGAGAAGATTGCCCAGCATGCCCGCGAGGCTCACGACATCCCCTCGCTGGACAAAGAGATGTGGATAAAGATCCACACAGCGGAAAAGTAATTTCACTATTTTCTACCATTTTTCCCGAAGCTCGTTCCCGCTCTGCCGTGAACGGGGGCTGGTCTCTCCTCACTAGCAGTAGACCGCGTGGGTTCGACCCGCTCGATTTTCCATCGATTGTCCATTCTCTCATCTATAGGGCCATTGCCATAAGTAATTAAATTAAAAATACCTATATAGAATTGCGAACATGAATAGCACAGTCCCTCTCAACCAGGGATTGGAGAGATCAACATGGAAACAAAGAAAACTATTGTGGAAACAGCGGTGGCGGATGGGCGGTTCACGACCCTTGTCGCTGCAGTAACAGCGGCGAAGCTGGGTGACACGCTCAGTGGGCCTGGGCCCTTCACGGTCTTTGCCCCCACGGACGATGCCTTCAAGAAGCTCCCGCCAAGCACGGTGGAGACCCTGCTCAAGGAACCAGAGGGTAAGCTGAAGCAGATCCTGCTCTACCACGTGGTCAGCGGCAAGGTGATGGCCGCCGATGTCGTCAAACTCACATCGGCGAAGACAGTTCAGGGCAAGGATCTTGTCATCTCCGCCAAGGACGGCGTTAAGGTAAACGACGCGAACGTGATAATAACAGACATCGAATGTTCGAATGGTGTCTGCCATGTCATCGATTCCGTCCTCATCCCGCCAGCCTAGGCCCCAATCCGGGCCCCGGAAATTTTCGTCCCGTGAACAAAGGGAAAACCAATTCCTCATCTTAATATCTCCGTGATCGATACGCCCGAAAACGCCTGTTCCGTGCTTTAGGAAGACTCCAACCGGGACTATCGCGCACCGGAAGAGAGTACACAGAGGACAGGTGGTGGTATCTGCCTCGCCCCCGGCTTTTCTGAAGGCTAAACGACGTTGCGGTACCAGGGTTGATGGACTCGCTGCAGGCATCTCGTGCTCATAAACGATAGGGAACCGGCCCGGGAGGACGGCTGTAGTATACTCTGCCCTGTACGAAAGGTCGCGAGATGCAAGTTTCCGACTCTGTCTCCCGGCACCTGTTTTTTTCCACCGGATTGGCCGGGCGACCACCGAATCAACCTGGCTGCGTTCATGGCATTATAATGGCGAAACATCAATAAACCCTGCAGGACGAGAGGATTCTTGTGATCGCCAGCATCGAGCCCGAGCGGTGCCGTTCTCTCAATGACGTACCCCAGAGAAACGGCGACTACGTGCTCTACTGGATGCAGTCCTCTCACCGCACAGAAGAGAACCCGGCACTCCGGTGTGCCGTCGAACGGGCGGACCGGGCGCATCTTCCGCTCACCGTGTACTTCGGCCTCTGGCAGTCTTATCCCGAGTCCAACCTCCGTCATTTCAGGTTCATGCTGGAGGGGCTGGCCGAGGTTGCACGCTCGCTCAAGGCTCTCGGGATCCAGTTCGTGCTCAGGACGGAACGTCCGGACAGAGGAGTCCTGGCCCTAGCGAAGAACGCGGCAGTCGTGGTCGTCGACCGGGGCTACCTCAGGCTGCAGCGATCATGGTACCGCGACGTTGCAGAACGGTGCCGGTGCCCGCTCGTCCAGGTCGAAGGAAACGTAGTGGTGCCGGTCGATGTGGCATCGGAGAAAGAGGACTATTTGGCAGCCACGTTCCGCCCGAAGATCACCCGTCACCTGGACAGGTTCCTGAATCGTGTCGAGACGGTCGCCCCGCAGCGTCCCTCCCTCGCCCTCGACCTCCCCACGCTCGCCGGTGAAACCACCGATGCGCTCCTCTCCCGGCTCGCCGTCGACCGTACGGTCCCCGCATCGGACCTGTTTACGGGCGGGACGATAGAGGCGCACAAGCGGTTCGAGCAATTCCTGCAGACTCGACTCGAAGGGTTCGCCGACAACCGCAATGATCCCGGCGGCGACGGGGGTTCGGAGATGAGCCCCTACCTCCATTACGGGCAGGTCTCTCCGGTTACGCTCGCAGTCCTGGCCCGGGAACACGGGGGGCGCGGCACTCCGGCATTTCTCGAGGAGCTGGTCGTCCGCCGGGAACTCGCCGTGAATTTCGTCCGGAATAACGACAACTACGATACATTCTCGTCCCTCCCGGCGTGGGCGCAGACGACGCTGACGCGTCATCGTGCCGATCCGCGTGAGTACGTGTATTCTCTCGACGAACTGGAGCGGGCTGCGACCCACGACCCCTACTGGAATGCCGCCCAGCAGGAGATGACGAAGACAGGGAAGATGCAGGGCTACATGCGAATGTACTGGGGCAAGAAGATCCTCGAATGGAGCTCGACGCCCGAGGAAGCCTACACGGCCGCCTTGTATCTCAACAACAGGTACGAGATCGACGGACGGGATCCCTGCGGGTTCGCCGGGGTCGCCTGGTGCTTCGGAAAGCACGACCGCCCGTGGGGGGAACGTCCGGTCTTCGGCATGGTACGGTACATGAATGCACGGGGACTCGACCGGAAATTTGCCATGGACAGGTATGTAGAAAAGGTCTGGCAGACACGCTGAAGACCCTGTGCCGGCACGATGTGAGCCGGACGTTGATACACAGTTTTCATTCGCCATTCCCATTGGTCGAGTGCTGGCTCGGAGCAGGCGGCGGCCCCCTACTCTTCCATACGTCCCTCCCTCCCGCGCTCCGTGATCTTCTCCGGCAGGTCTGCATGAGCATCGAGGCGATCGGCGTGCTGACCGGGGTGCCGTATGGGCAGTTCCAGTACTCCGGCGCGATCGGGACGGCGGCGATCTGCCCTTTCCTCTGGATCGTCGGCTTTGTCTATGTCCCCCTTCTCCTGGGCGCCCTTCTCGGCTACTAAGTGTGGACCGATGGAGGGCTGTACCATGGAGTCCCGGCCCCGAACTACGCCGGGCAG
This sequence comes from uncultured Methanospirillum sp., assembly GCA_964461885.1. Classification (GTDB taxonomy): domain Archaea; phylum Halobacteriota; class Methanomicrobia; order Methanomicrobiales; family Methanospirillaceae; genus UBA288. The sequence goes on from CAYWVY010000002.1 coordinate 59,869, forward strand.
CTTCTCACGGGCGCCCTCTACTCGGTCCTCGCGCTCCTCGTGGCTCAAAGATGGCGGGTCGCGATCGCGACGAGCTTCATGCTGATGTGCTGATCGTTGCGTTCTGGACAGGGGTCTGCCTTGGGGCGGGTATGCTGATTCCCGGAGTTATCGGATTCGGCCTGCTCGCGCTGACGGCTCACGCCCTCCGCAGGCGCGTCGACAGATGATACCAGGGTACCCAAACGCTTATTCGTGATACGGCGCTGATAATTCAGTACCCCAAGGTTTATTCGGGATACTGCGAAAGAATATAACGTGTCCCGAAGAGAGGTCGATGGGAAGCAGAAATAGGGTACCTGATGAAGACGGTGATTATAGGTTCGGGCTTCGGCGGACTATCCGCTGCAGCGTTGCTCGCCCGTGACGGGGTAGACGTAACCATACTGGAGAAGAACGAACAGGCCGGAGGGCGGGCCTCTGTCCACCGCGACGCAGGGTTCAGCTTTGACATGGGACCGTCGTGGTACCTCATGCCCGATGTCTTCGAGCGGTTCTTCGCAGAGTTCGACCGGACGCCCGCGGACTTCTATGAACTCAAAAGGCTCGACCCGTCGTACCGGATCTTCTTCGGCGGCGGAAGGATGGTCGACGTACCAGCCGACACGGAGAAGACCATCGAGCTCTTCGACACCTTCGAGGAGGGGGGCGGGGAGAAACTCCGGCGGTATCTCAGCTCGGCGGAGTCGCTCTACAACCTCGCCATGCAGGAGATGCTTTACCGCGACTACCGGTCGATCCTCGACTTCGTCTCGCCCCACCTTCTCTTTGAAGGCCCCAAGCTCCTCAGCGTCTTCCAGAATCTCGATCGCTTCGTCGGACGGTATTTCACGAGCGATGAGGCAAAGAAGATCGTCCAGTACTCGATCGGGTTCCTCGGGGGCGCTCCGTCGAACACTCCGGCGCTCTACCACATCATGTCCCATATCGACCTGACAATGGGGGTCTTCTATCCCGAAGGCGGCATCAGGGCCGTGGTCGACGGCATTCAGCGGCTCGCCGAGGAGCATGGCGCCGAGTTCAGGTTCAACGAACCGGCCACCCGGATCGAGGTGGAGAACGGACGCGCCGTCTCGGTGGAGACAGCGGAAGGTCGATACCCGGCCGATGTCGTGCTCGTCAACGCGGACTACGCCCACGCCGAGCTCTCGCTCCTCGACGAGGCATCACGGACCTATGACGCCGGGTACTGGTCGAAACGAGTCCTGGCGCCCTCCGCGATGGTCCTCTACCTTGGCCTCAACCGGCGGGTAGAGGGACTCGCGCACCACACGCTCCTGCTCGAAGAGGACTGGGAGCAGGGGTTCGAGACTCTCTTTGACCCGGCAAAGGCAGCATGGCCTGCGAGCCCCTCGTACTACGTCAACGTTCCGTCGAAGACCGATACGACGGCAGCGCCGCCCGGCGGAGAGACGCTCTTTGTCCTCGTGCCCCTTGCCCCGGGCCTTCCCGATACGCCCGAGCGCCGGCAGGTGCTTCGCGATCACCTGCTCACGCATCTGGAAGCCACCCTCGGCGAGCCGATCCGCGACGCGATCGTCTCCGAGCGGTGCTTCGCTCTCGACGACTTCGCGGCCCGGTACAACGCCTACAACGGTACAGCGCTGGGGCTCTCGCACACCCTCTTCCAGACCGCCCTCTGGCGCCCGGCGCACCGGAGCCGGAAAGTCTCGAACCTCCATTACTCGGGGCAGTATACCCATCCAGGCATCGGCGTCCCGATGACCCTGATCTCATCGCAGATCGTGGCACGGGAGATCGCAAAAGAGCACCTTGATCGGAGATGACGGTGATCGATCGGACTGTCTACGACATCTTCAAACGGGGCTCGAAGACCTACTTCTACTCGACGGTCTTCTTTCCGCCCGAGGTGAAGGAGCGCGTCTTTGCCCTGTACGCATTCGTGCGCACGGCCGACGATCTGGTGGACTCGGTCCCCCAGCGGGAAAGCGATTTTTACGCGTTCGTCGATGCCTATCGGGCCGCCCTTGACGACGAGCCGGCCGAAGACCCGGTCATCGACGGTTTTGTCGCCCTCCAGCGCCGATACGGCATCGAGCAGGCCTGGGTGGACGCCTTCCTGCACTCGATGGCCCTCGACCTCTCGGTACATCGATATCGGACCCTCGAGGAACTCCGGGTCTATCTCTACGGATCGGCGGAGGTTATCGGCCTGATGATGGCCAGGCTCCTGGGACTTTCTCCCGCCTGCTACGACGCAGCGCGTCACCTCGGTCGGGGGATGCAGTACATCAACTTTATCCGCGACATCGCCGAGGACAGCGCGATGGGGCGGGAGTACATGCCCGAGGAGGAGCTCGCTCGCTTCGGCCTCGCCTCCCTCGACGAGGCGTATCTCCGGCGGCACCCGGAGGAGTTCCGTGAATTCATCCATGCCCAGTGCGACCTCTATCGCTCCTGGCAATCCCTTGGGGAGCAGGGGTACCGGCACATCCCATGGCGGATGCGCCTGCCGATCATCACGGCGTCGGACATGTACGGCTGGACCGCTCGGCAGATTGAGCGTAACCCGTTTGTGATCTTCGATCGGAAGGTCCGGCCGTCGGTGCCGCAGATCGTCTACCGGTTTGTCGCGAATACCATCCGGCCCACGGCATGACGAACGGGTGGTGGGAAGAGGCCGCCTACGCGGTTCGCCTCTCCCGCCCCCGGTTCTGGATCTATACCGGGGGAACCTACGTAGTCGGGTATTCGATCGGGATGGCCGACTGGCACGCGTTTCTGCTCCCGGCGTACGCCGTCGCCCTGCTCTACTTCTTCGTTCCCGCAAACTTCTTCATCTACGGCGTCAACGACCTCTTCGACGAGGCCACCGATCAGAATAATCCAAAGAAAGGCGAGCGCGAGTACCGTTTCATCACGGCTGACCGTGGCCGGCTTCTCTTCCTGATTGCCCTCTCGCTCGCCGCCACGGCGCTGCTCGGCCTCATCGTCCCGGATCCCCGCCTCCTTTTCGTCCTTGCCGGGTTTCTGTTTCTCTCCGGGTTCTACTCGGCGCCCCCCCTCCGGTTCAAGCAGGTCCCGTTTCTCGACTTCTGCTCAAACTACCTCTACGTGATGCCGGGCGTCTACGGTTTCGTGCTCGCCTCGGGCGCATGGCCGCCCGCGTGGCTCCTCCTCGGCGGCTTCTTTCAGATCGCGGCCATGCACATCTTCTCCGCGATCCCGGACATCGAGTGTGACCGATCGGCAGGGATCACCACCACAGCGGTCTATCTCGGTCGAGAGCGCTCGCTGGCGCTCTGCCTCGCCTTCTGGCTTGGGCTCTTTGCGATCGCCTTCGGTGCAAGCGGCTTTCATCCCTTAAGCCTGCTCGCCCTCGCTTATCCGGCAGTGCCGGCGGTGCTTCTCGTCTCGAAGGTCATCGAGATCGAGAGGATCTACTGGTGGCTCCCCGCCCTCAATACGGCCCTCGGTGGCCTCGTTTTTATCGCGATGACCATCTCAAAACAGGGAGGCTAGACGGCAAGCCGTTTTCCAGTGGGGTAACAGTGGATCGCCCGGGGCCCCGGGCGGAGCGCGACCACCCCGTGGCGGACGAGCCACTGGAGGTGATACCGGATCTCATAGCTCCGGTAATTCTCGCGGTAGGTCTCGAAGAGGTCCTGGAGCGTGCATCCGGGCTTCGAGGTTATCAGGGTCAGCATCTGCCGCTGAAGGTTGATACGCCGGAGCCGCTCCCTCATCCGTGACCTCCGCCATGGCATCCGCCCTGGCCGGTTGTATGTAATTACCTCTTTGGTTATAAGTACATTGTGGGTTGAGCAGGTGGTCATCCAGGCAGATATGCGCCAATAGAGAGAATCGAGAGGGGCGATAGGGATTTATTGAGAACAGTCGGACGGCACGTCGCAGGCCGATAACGAAAGGTATATTGGAGCACAGAGGTAATCCAGTGATCAATGAGCGCCGGCTTTTTTGACCGTTTTTTTCGTCCCAAACCCCATATCGTCGAGAGTGTTCCCCCTCCATCGATCCGTCTCGGAGCCGGGATGGAGGTACCTGAGTACAGGATCAAGCCCTACTTCATCGTGGCCTCAGTCGAGATGGGCAACACCACCACCAAGTGCATCCTGACCGGGACAAGCCTCGAGACTGGGCGGAGTTACGTGATCAACAAGACAGTCTTGATGAGCCGCGACGTCCGCCCGCCGAAACCGGGCGAGCAGGTCTTCGGCGCGACCCTCGACGGCACTGAGCTGACCCGTGAGTCCGTGACCGAGCTGGTCCGCGACACCCTGATCCGGTGCCACCGGGAGGCGGGCCTCTCGATCAAGGACGACCTCGACTTCGTGGTCCGCTCGACGGGGGTTGTCGCCGCAATGGACTCTCCCGACCAGGTCGGCGACTTCGTCATCGCGCTCGCGAACGGCTGCCTCGACGCCGGCGTACCCCCCCGGAAGATGACGCCACCGATGTCCAAGGGGAACCTGCCGATGAAGCTTCAGCCTCACTCGTTCGCAGACAAGGTGGTCTTCGTCGGAGCCGTCGCGGGCGTCCTCCCTCCGGTCGGGTCTACGGGAGTCGAGATGGTCGCGAACGAGATGGAGGGGGAGCTCGCCATGGCCGGGATCAAGGAGGGGGCGAAGTGGACCCCGGTCGACTTCCGGAACCCCTGCCTCTCGATCGATTTCGGCACGACCCTCGACGGCAGGATCACCTCGGACGTGGACGAGGCGGACGATAGCCCGTTCGCGAAGACGATCGGTAACTTCGCCGGGCTTGCGGGCGCGATCCCCGACGCGATCGTCCGCGGAACCGGGCTCGTCCAGAAGAAGACCGGAACCGCGCTGGACCTCTTCTCGGACCGGTCCACCCTCGGCAAGCTCACGGCCCGGACGAACAGGAAGGTCGTCGACGATTTCGTCGAGCGCTGCCACGCCGAGATCGACATCCGGATCGTGCCGTCGGACAGGACGCGCTTCGGACGGGTACCGCTCTGCGCCGACGTGGCCGAGGCGTCCGGGATCGCCCTGATCGGCTGCGACGCCGGTGTCAACGGATCGGCCGTGCCTGCGCTGGAAGAGATCGGCCGCGATTGCCACCAGGCCCATGGAATAGCGACCCTGACCGAGGTCGTGGACCGGGTCTGCACGAAGATGGCACTCCGGATGATCCAGGTGGCCGTCGACCGATCCCTCGTCCCCGAGAACGCCTCGATCGGCTTCACGGGCCGGGCAGCCATCTCCGGCAGGAAGCCCGAGTATATCCTCGAGGGGCTCGAGGCCATGGGCCTCTTCCCCGACGGTGCGAACGACCACCTGGTCTTCGTGGACGACGGGCTGGCGCGGGGCGCGGCCCTCATGGGTCGGTGTATGCTCTCGCTCGGCAAGCCGAAGTTCCCGCTCGGCGGACGGCGTGGCGGTCGGTGCATCATGGCTAAGAGGATCGCGTGCGGAAAGTAAGGAGAGAGCCATGACAGATACAGAACTTTACGATGTGGTGATCCCCCCGGGGGTCCCGCAGAAGGTCATCAAGCAGATCGTCGAGCAGTTCACGGGTGAGCTCGTCGAGTCCCGGCAGCGGCTGCACTTCGCAAACATGGACGGGGATGAGCGCGATCTGCTCGCGTTCCGGTCCGACCTCGTTACCGCACAGGCGGTCGAGCAGTTCATCTACGACCAGTTGAAGGACTTTATCGGCGAGGAGTGACCCTCTCCTCGCACCGGACCAGGTAGTCCGCGAGCAGCACCGGGATAGGGGCCGTCATGCAGTGCCAGTTCGGGGTGCCGTTCACCTCGAGCACGGTGAAGCCTCCCGGCACGGGCAGGAGGTCCACTCCCGCGTAGTCCGCGCCGACGGCCCGCGCGGCCGCGACTGCGAGCCGGGACATCTCGGGTGTGACCTCGACCGCCTCGCCCCGTCCTCCCTGGTGGATGTTGTGGGTCAGGTGGGGCGAGGTCCGGCGGATCGCGCCGACAGCCCTGTCCCCGATGACGAAGACCCGGTAGTCCTCGTTGTTCGGCACATACTCCTGCAGGTAGTATGGCGGCTCGTCGAGGTCGTTCGCGTTGTCGATGAGCCGGATCCCGTTGCCGTCATAACCGTAGACGGGCTTGAAGACCGCCCGCCCGCCGTGGCGGGCGATGAACGCCTCAGCCTGCCGGCGCGTCCGGAGGAAGCCGGTCCTTGGCGACGGGAGGCCTGCACGGACGAGGAGCGCAGTGGTCGCGACCTTTGAGGCGCACGTGGCGATGGCGTCGGGTGCGTTCACGACCCGGTTCGAGAGTGCAAGTGCCTGGAGGGCCTCGAACTGGTGCCCGTCCTGCCGGAGGCCGCAGGCCCAGATCAGCGTCCCTTCAAGGCCGCAGTCGAAGGGGTCTATCGTGTCGAGGTCGAGATCCGTCCAGGACACGCCTCGTGCTTCGAGCGCAGCGCAGACCTGCGTGGTCGAGTCGTCGCCGGGGGTATCGGTCGGTTTCCGTACGATCCGGATCATGCCTGGATCCGGGTCGACGCGGGGCCCCATCAACCTGTTGCAGGGCCGGCAGGTTCAAGCCGGCCTGCGCGCACGCTGCTGCATGGAGTATTACGCTCGCCCCGAGGTGGGGCTTGACCTCCCGCGCGTGAACGAGGCGGTCGAGGCAGCCTTTGCCGCGTTCGCAAGGGGCGAGACCGAGATGCCACAGAAGGTCTACGTGACCCTGCCGGGCGGTGATTTCCGGACCATGCCCGCCTACATCCCGGCGTTGGATCTGGCCGGGGTCAAGATCGTGAACGTTCACCCCGGCAACCCCGATCGCGGCCTCGAGACGGTGATGGCCCTGATCGTCCTCCTCGACCCGCCAACGGGGATGCCGTACGCGATCCTGAACGCGACCGGGCTCACCGACCTGCGCACCGGAGCCGCGGGCGCCATCGCGGCCCGGCACCTCTGCCGAAGGCAGGACGGCGTTGAGATCGGGCTCGTGGGTGCGGGCAGGCAGGCCGAGGCGCAGCTCGCGGCGACAGCGTCCTGGCTCGGTATCGACCGGGTCCGGATCTGGAGCAGGCGGGAGGCGAGTGCCGAGGCTTTCGCCCGGAAGTTTTCCCGGTTCGATATCCGGGCCGGGTCTCTCGAACGGACAGCCGACTGCGACCTCCTGGTCACGACCACGCCGTCGCGCGTACCCATCGTGCAGGACGCCTGGATCCGCGACGGAACGCACATCAACGCGATCGGCGCGGACGCGCCGGGCAAGCAGGAGCTCGACCCCGCGATCCTGCTCCGGGCTTCGGTCTTTGTCGACGACCCCCGGCAGGCCGTCCACTCCGGCGAGATCAACGTCCCTATCACGGCCGGCCTGTATTCGATCGATCGGATAGCAGGGACTCTCGGGGAGGTCGTGCTGGGCCGGAGAGGACGCCGAGCGGACGACGAGGTGACGGTCTTCGACTCGACCGGCCTCGCGGTCCAGGACCTTGCGATCGCCGGCGTGGCACTTGAGGAACGAAGACCCGGGGTTACTCTGGAGTTCCCCTAGGTCGGCGTTCCGGGCGCGGGCTCGTCCGGCGGCGCCGTGGCGACGTCGGGCAGCGCGAACTTCCGCCAGACCTGCTCGCGGTAGGTCGGGCCCGAGTTGTAGGTGCAGAACGGGATCAGGCGGCCGTCAGGAGTCGCGTAGTGGATGCAGCACCGGCGTACGCGGTCCGTATCGTAGTTGTGGCAGTCCATGAAGTGCATGGTGCCGATAAAGAGCGCGTTCCAGTGAAAATCGCGGAGCGAGTCGTAGTTCTGCGAGATCAGGGCCTGCTTGATGAGACGCCAGATCTCACCCGATTTACCGGTATCGTCCTTCTTGAGCGAGCCGTGAAGGTCCTTGAGCCCTTCGATCAAGGCGCGATACTTGTTGATCGATCCGCCCCGGGCGAGCGTGCTCCCCATACGGTCGATGGATTCGAAGAACCGGTCCACGTCGATGATCCGGTTCACGGGGGTGATGGTGCCGTCGGTAACGAAGGCGTAGGTCGCAGCTCCGCAGTGCTGGTGGGTCGTGAACTCGACGACATGGTTGCCCGTGTAGGCCTCGACCAGGCGCGAGATGGGCATCACGCAGGGCACCGGGTAGAAATCGGCCTGCCGGATGATGCCGCCGGTCTGGTCCTCGATCGCCGCAGTCAGGTCCGGGATCGTGACCCGTTCCTTCTCGATGTCGTCCTCACTTGCTGCGCCGGTGAACGCAACAGGCTGGAAGTTGACCCCGCGCACCACCCGGATCCGCTGCGCCGCGTACCGGATAATATCGCCGACCTCGTGGTCGTTGCGACCATGGATAACAGTCGGAACGAGGACCACGCCCATCCCTGCCGCCGTGCACCGTTCGAGCGCCCGCTCGTGGATCGCAAGATAGGGGTTCGTCGCCTGGGAGACACCGTCGAAGTGGAGGTAGAGGGTCGAGAGGCCTGCCTCTTTCAGCGCCTCGACGTAGCCTTCCTCCTTCGCGATACGAACACCGTTCGTCGCGATCTGGACCTGAGAGAAGCCGAGCTGCTTCGCGCGCCGGATCAGCTCGGGCAGTTCGTCGCGCATGGTCGGCTCGCCGCCGGAGAACTGCACCGCAGGCGTCGGCACGGGCCGCTGGGACCGGAGAAGCTCCATCATGCCGATCACCTGGTCGAAGGTCGGTTCGTACACGAACCCGCAGGCGCGCGCGTTGGCGAAGCAGAAGTCGCAGTTGAGGTTGCACCTGTTCGTGAGGTCGATATTCGCGAGCAGGGTCTCAGAGAGGTGCTGCGAGCAGAGCCCGCACTCGTTCGGGCAGTTCACCGCCGGGACCACGCGCTGGGGGTTCTCAATCCCGTTCCCGTCGTGGGCGTACGTCTCAAACCGATCGAACATGGCGGCGTCGGACCAGTACAGCGAACGGATCCGGCCGTGCTCCGGGCACTCGCGCTCTATCCAGACCTTATCGTCCTGATCGTAGACCCGCGCCTCGAGAACACGCCCGCAGGACGGGCAGAGGCTCTTCGTTCTTTTATCCACCATCAGAATCCACCAGGCGCGATCGCTGGCAACCACCCCTTCGCGGGGAGTATTTTTGGTCGTTCGAGTCCGCCAGCGACGTTTTCTAGTAGTTTCTCTTACATTACTTTAATGCTTACATGTGGGGCGGGGTACTCGTGACACTGGCCGACGCTTTCGCGCCCGGGGCCATCGGTCTGGCCGCGCTCGCGGCATGCTGGATCATGCTTCCGGCCTGGCTCCCGAACCCGATCGCAGCGCTCTTCGGCGGAGGTCGACCGATCGACGGCGGGCGGGTGCTCCGCGACGGCTACCGCATGCTCGGCAACGGCAAGACCTGGCGCGGCTTCGCTGCGGGCGTCCTTGCCGGGCTCGTGATCGGCGCGGTTCAGATCGCGGTTCAGGGCCTTTCCCTGCCCGTGCAGCTCCCGGTGCAGACGCCGCTCACCGTGTTCGCACTCGCGGTAGGGGCCCTGCTCGGGGACATGACCAAGTCCTTCTTCAAGCGTCGGCTCGGCAAGGACCGGGGAGCAGCATGGCCGGTGGTGGACCAGTTCGACCTCGTTGTCGGGGCGTTCGTCCTGCTCGCACTCATCGACACAGGCTGGATCGCGGCGAATGTCACGCTTCCGGTCCTCGTGTTCATCGTGATCCTGACGCCGTTGCTGCACCGGATCATGAACCTGATCGGGTACGCGGCCGGGATCAAGGAGGAACCATGGTAAAAGGGAATATAATCGCTGACCGGCTGATCGAGGCCGGCGCCATCGAGTTCGGAGAGTTCACGCTCGCCTCGGGCGCAACGAGCCCGTATTACGTGGACATCAAGTCCGCCATGACCGACCCGGCACTGCTCGCAGAGATCGCGCGCGCGATCGCCGGGCGCGAGCCGTTCGAGGTCGTCGCGGGGGTCGCCGTCGGCGGCGTTCCGCTGGCGGTCGCGGTCTCGCTCGCGAGCGGCCGGCCGTACGCAATCGTGCGGAGCGCCGCGAAGGATCACGGGCGGGCCGACCTGGTGATCGGCGCCGTCGCCGGGCGCCAGGTCCTGCTCGTCGAGGACGTGACGACCTCGGGCGGCTCGGCCCTCTACGGCATTAACGAACTCAGGAAGGCGGGAGCCATGGTCGAGTGCGTGATCACGGTCGTCGACCGCGAGGGCGGCGCAGAGGAACGGCTCGCCGCGGCGAAGGCGCGCCTCGTGCCGCTCGTCCGGGCCCGGGAGCTTCTCGCCGGATAAGGACCGGCAACCGCTTATTTTGTGAACGCCTCAGTACTGGTGGACGTGCCTATGAAGTACCTGGTGGTGGGTGGCGGAGGACGGGAGCACGCGATCGCGGCTTCGCTCGCCCGGGATGATACGGCGGGGCTGGCGGCCGTCATGGCCACGAGGAACCCGGGGATCGCCCCGCTCGCCGACCGCATCCTGCTCGCGCCCGAGATCGATGTGCCGCGCGTGGTCCGGTTCGCAGTCGAATCGGGCGCTGACCTCGCCGTGATCGGCCCCGAGGCGCCGCTCGAGGCCGGGCTCGCCGATGCCCTCGCCGAAGCCGGGATCCCCGCGTTCGGCCCGACCCGGGCCGCGGCGCGTATCGAGACGGACAAGGCCTGGGCCCGGGCCCTGCTCACGCGCCACGGCATCCCCGGTTGTCCCGAGTACGGCCTCTTCACGGACCCCGAGGATGCCGTCCGGTTTATTCGCGACCATCCGGGCGAGCTCGCAGTCAAGCCGATCGGCCTGACCGGGGGCAAGGGAGTCCGGATAACGGGAGAACAGGTGGACCGCGAGGGGGCCTGCGCCTACGCCCGCGAGCTCGACGGGCCGATCGTGGTCGAGGAACGGCTCGAGGGCGAGGAGTTCACGCTCCAGGCCTTCGTCGACGGCGCGCACCTCGCCCCGATGCCGCTCGTGCAGGACCACAAGCGCGCATTCGAGGGAGACCGGGGACCGAACACGGGCGGCATGGGGTCGTACTCGATGCCGGACCACGGCCTGCCGTTCGTGACCGCCGCGGATCGGGAGGCCGCACTCGGCATCATGGCGGCGGTCGTCCGGGCCATGGCCAGTGAGGGGTCGCCGTTCTGCGGCGTCCTCTACGGCCAGTTCATGAACACGGCCGCGGGACCGATGGTGATCGAGTTCAACGCCAGGTTCGGCGACCCCGAGGCGATGAACGTCCTCTCCCTGCTCGAGAGCGACCTCGGCGAGGTCGCGTGGCGGTGCGTCGACGGAAGCCTCGGCCCGTCCTCGGTCTCGTTCGCGAGGGCCGCCACGGTCTGCAAGTACGTCGTCCCCGAGGGCTACCCCGAGGCGCCGGGGCCGTCCGCACCGATCGGCCTTCCCGTTCCTGGCCCGGCCCGGCTCTACTACGCGAACGTTGAGGAGCGGGACGGCCGGCTCTGGACCCTCCGGTCGCGCACGCTCGCGTTCGTCGGGACCGGATCCACGCTCGCGGAGGCCGAGGGCGCAGCCGAGCGGGGCGCCTCGGGTGTCACGGGCCCGGTCCGGCACCGCCGCGACATCGGCGCGCGGACCCTGCTCGAGCAGCGCTGCGCGCATATGAGGGCAATCCGATGAAAAACCTGATCTCTATCCTGGACATCTCGGTCCCGGACCTCGAGCGGCTGATGGCCGACGCGGCCCGGCTCAAGGCCGAGCGGGCCGAGGGGTGCTGCCACCCGCTCCTTGTCGGCAAGAGCCTTGCGATGATCTTCGAGAAGCCGTCGACCCGGACCCGGGTCTCGTTCGAGGTCGGGATGTACGAGCTCGGCGGCCACGCGCTCCACCTGAACCAGGAGGACATGCAGCTGCGGCGGGGAGAGGCGGTCTCGGACACGGCGCGGGTCCTGTCGCGGTACGTCACGGGCGTGATGATCCGGGCGAACAGCCACGCGACGATCGAGGAGTTCGCAGCCCACGCGACCGTGCCCGTGATCAACGGGCTCTCGGACCGCGAACACCCGTGCCAGCTCCTTGCCGACATCTTCACCATTCGCGAGCGGTTCGGCCGGACCGACGGCCTGGTCGCGGCGTGGATCGGGGACGGCAACAACGTCTGCAACTCCCTGATCCTCGCGGCAGGCCTGACCGGCATGGAGGTCCGCGTCGCCACGCCGGCCCCGTACGCCCCGGACCCGGCAATCGTGGAGCGGGGGCGGGCCGAGGGCGGACAGATCGTCTGCGCATCCACGCCCGAGGAGGCGGTGACCGGCGCCGACGTGATCTTCACCGATACCTGGATCTCAATGGGGGCCGAATCAGAGGAGGCAGCGCGACGCCAGGCGTTCGCGGGATACTGTGTCGACCGCAGGCTCGTCGATCTCGCGGCCGACGGCGCAGTCGTGCTGCACTGTCTCCCGGCTCATCGCGGCGACGAGATAACGGATGAGATCCTGGACGGGCCGTGCTCGGCCGTCTGGGACGAGGCCGAGAACCGGCTCCACGTGCAGAAGGCCGTGCTCGCGGCCCTCCTCTCGCCGTTCGACGAGCGGTCGTTCCAGCAGATGCTGCTCGGCTGAAGTCTCGTCAGGGAAGGGGGCAGGGAGGCAGGGGGCCGAGCCCGTCCCGGACCCCCCGAAGAAGGGCGCCCGCCGACGGCCGGCTCAGGTACCTGACCAGGTACACCCCGAGAAGGAACCAGAGGCGAAAGCCGAAGAACCAGGCAAAGAACCGGGCCCGCTCGCCCCTGGTCGCGTACCGCCGCACAAACCAGAACTGGTTCCGGGTCAGATAGTAGAGCTTGGTCGGGCTCCGTTTCGACGAGGCCGAGACCTTGTGCCAGAGCCGGGCCCCCGGGACATACACGGCCGTGCGCCCGACCTGCCTGCCCCGCATGATCAGGTCGTTCTCCTCGAAGTATGCGAAGTACACCGGGTCCAGAAGGCCGATCTCCTGAAGCAGAGACGACCGGGCGAGCAGGCACGAGCCTTCAACCCAGTCGACCTCTCGTTCGAGTTCGTGCTGGCCCTCGTCCACCTCGTTCTGCCCGATGTGCCGGGTCTGGCCGTGGACCAGGTCGAGCGACCCGCCCGCGAAGTTGATCACGTCGCGACGGCCCTCGTGGTCGTAGTAGTAGGTCTTGGGACCGAAGAAGGCCGCTTCCGGGTGGCGTGCGGCAGCCCCGACGAACTCGTCGAGCAGGGACACGTCGACGACGGTGTCGTTGTTCAGGAAGAGGCAGAACTCGGGCGAACGGGCTGCAAGCGCAAAACGCGTCCCCTGGTTGTTCGCCTCGGCGAACCCGAGGTTCCGGTCGTTCTCGATCAGGACAACCGAGCGGTCCGGGACGCGGGGACCGTTTCGGGCCCGGAACGCTGCATCGGAGGCGGCGAACCGCTCGAACGAGACCGGCTTCGAGTCCGGGTCGAACGCGAAGAACGGAGACTCGACCGGGAGGGTGCCGGCGCAGTAGTCCTCGATCTTCCCGATCGAGCCGTCCGCGGAACCGTTGTCGACGCAGATCACGAACCAGGCCCCGTACCCGGATCGGAGCAGGGACTCGAGGCACTCGACCGTGTCCCGCCACCCGTTCCAGTTCACGAGGACGATTCCGATCGTGGGTTCCTCCGGCGCTGCCTCTCCGGTCATCTTCTTACCGTTTCGTGCCGATGGTTCATGTACCTGTCTGGTGATGCGCATGCGGGCCGTGATCGTATACAAATCGCTCCACCACGGAAACACCAAAAAGATCGCCGAGGTGATGGCCGACGCGTGCGGCGCCGACCTCGTCCGGCTCGGCGACCGGAAGAACCCCGGTCTGCAGGGGTACGATCTCGTCGGGCTCGGCTCGGGGATCTACCAGTCGCGCCACCACCCGTCCCTTGTCGCGTTCGCGGAAAAGGCGCACTTCGCGATGGGAGCCCGGGCGTTCCTCTTCTCGACGGCGGGCATTCCGGCTCTCGCCGGCCTCTGGCACCGGCCCCTCCGGGCAGCACTGACAAAGCAGGGGATCCCGATTGCAGGGGAGCTCTGCCTCCCGGGCTACGACACGTACGCGATCTTCGGCCTCGTGGGCGGGATCAACCGCGGGCGGCCGGGGAATCGGGAGCTGGCTCAGGCGCGGGAGTTCGCGAGCTCCATGGTCTCCGTTCAGGGCGCCGGTGCGCTGTCGTATACGAGGGAGAGGTAGCGGGCAAAGAAGATCAGGGCCGCGAGCCCGATCACGATCCCCGCTATCCACCCGATCACGGGGAGCCCTGAAAAGACCCCGATCACCACGTACGCGATGCCCAGCACGGCCCAGACCACGACCAGGGCGACGATGTAGTTGACCCAGCCGATCCTCCCGATGTGCTCGAGGATCGCCGAGACATTGAAGGCCTCCCGAACGTCGTCGTGCTGGGCGCACCGGACCAGGGCGAGGGACGAGATGAGGCCAACAACGACCCAGGCGATCAGGGCGAGGAGAACTGCGAGACCGAGGGTCGCGAGGGCGGAGAAGAGGACAGCCATGTCCTGCGACTGGCCGCTCGCGAGGATCCCCGCGACACCGAGCCCGCCGAAGATCAGGAGCACGGCGAGGACGGGCACGAGGTACACGATCGAGACTGCGAGAAGGCGTACGCCAGAGAGCGCGAGGTCCACCGGCCCCTCGAGCTCCGGCGGCCGGATGGAGTGGCGGTAGATCCGGTAGACGTACCCCTCGAGCACGAGCGCGGCCACGAGGGAGACGGCGACCATTATCGCGACGGCGGCATAGCGAACCACGCCGTTGAGGGTGATCACGAACGGCAGAGCCGAAATAGAGAGGGTCGTCAGGGCATAGAGAATGACAAGCGCGGCACCTCGCCGGAGATCCCCCGTGAGCGCGGTTCGGGTGAACTCGGCAGAGTCCACGAGCAGGATCCCAAAGTCCATCGGTCCGTCTCCTGATTGATCAGGTATGATCTGGGCGCTGATTTATAGATACCCGTGGCTGACTCCGAATGAAAAGAGATATGACCTGGGAAGACAATGAGAGGGCGACGCCGAAGGGCACGGAGACGAAAGACGATGGTACTCATCACTGAAGAGATGCGGGCGGTTTTCGAGAAGATCAAGGTCTTCTCGGTCGGGACCGCCTCAGAGGACGGAACGCCGAACGTGGCACCAATCGCAACCGTTCAGTTCACGGCTGGCGACGAAGTCTGGATCGGGGACAACTACATGAAGAAGACGCTCGCGAACGTCCGGGCGAACCCGAGGGTGGCGATGTACGCGTGGGACCCCGACTCAAAGAAGTGCTACCAGGTCAAGGGCCGGGTCGAGGTACGGACCGAAGGGCCCGAGTACGAGCAGATGAAGGCCACGATGAAGGCTAAAAACGAGGCTTACCCGGCCAAGTCCCTCCTGATCCTCAGGGTCGAGGAGATCTACACCTGCACCCCCGGGCCGGGCGCGGGCGACCGGGTCGCCTGACCTCGCTCCCCTCTCTTTTCAGTGCCGGAAGTGTCGGACACCGGTGAAGACCATCGCGACGCCGAGCCGATCGGCCGCCTCGATCACCTCGCCATCGCGGATGGAGCCGCCGGGCTGGACCAGTGCGGTCGCGCCGGCCGCCGCGGCAACCTCGAGCGTATCCGGAAACGGCAGGAAGGCGTCGGAGGCGACGGCCGATCCCGTGAGCGGGTGCCGTGCCTTCTCAATCGCGATCCGTGCCGAGTCCACCCGGCTCATCTGGCCGGCTCCGATCCCGAGGGCCTGCCGACCGTTCGCGAAGACGATCGCATTCGACTTCGTATGGGCCGCGACCTTCAGGCCGAAGCGGAGCGCGGTCTCCTCGTCCGGGGTCGGAGCGCGCTTTGTGGCGACCCGCCACCCTTCCGAGTACGTCGGAGTCCGCTGGACGAGAAGGCCGCCGTCGATGGACCGGACCTCATCGCCCCCGGCGGCAGGACCGATCCGGACGACGCGCAGGTTTGTCTTCGGCCGGAGGAGGGCGAGCGCTTCGTCCGAGAAGTCCGGGGCCGCAAGCACCTCCACGAAGGTCGAGGCAATTTCGGTTGCGACCGCGCCGTCGACCGGGCGGTTCAGCGCGACCACGCCGCCGTAGGCCGAGACCGGATCGACCTCGCGCGCCCTGACGTACGCCTCGACCGGACTCTCGCCGAGCGCCGCGCCGCACGGGTTGTTGTGCTTGACCACGACGGCAGCGCAGTCCTCGAACTCCCGGACCAGGCGGACGGCCGCGTCGAGATCGAGGTAGTTGTTGTAGCTCATCTCCCGCCCCTGCAGGGGCACGGCGCCCGCGATCCCGACATCACCGTAGACCGCTGCCTGCTGGTGAGGGTTTTCGCCGTACCGGAGCGGGCGGCCGTTCGTCCACTCCCGGGCGTATACCGCCGGGAGGCTGCCGTCGGGTGCATGGAGATAGTTGCTGATGGCCGCGTCGTATGCGGCCGTCCGGGCGAACGCGGCGCGTGCGAGATCGAGCCGCTCGTCATCCGTGAAGCCACCGCGTTCGAGAGCCTCGAGGACCAGAGGGTACTGGGACGGGTCGACCACGACAGCGACATCGCGGAAGTTCTTCGAGGCCGCACGGATCATCGCGGGGCCGCCGATGTCGATGAACTCAACGAGTTCGGCGAGAGGCAGGTCGCGTTCGCGCATCGCTTCGAACGGATAGAGGTTCACGACAAGGAGATCGATCGGTTCGATCCCGTGCTCGGCCATGACCGCATCGTCGATCCCCCGCCGGCCGAGAAGCCCCCCGTGTACGCGAGGGTGGAGGGTCTTGACCCGTCCATCCATCATCTCGGGCGAGCCGGTGTACTCCGAGACCTCCGTGAAGGGAATGCCGGCGGTCGCGAGCGTGGTTCCGGTGCCGCCGGAGGAGAGAAGACGGTACCCGTGCCCGGCAAGGGCTTGTGCGAGCTCCACGAGGCCGGTTTTGTCCCAGACTGAGAGTAGCGCAGAGGACATGCTCCACCTGTATATCCCCCCTCGGTAATAGGATGATCGACCCTCATGCAGATTCGGGCCGGAATTGGCCAAAAGCGGGCGATCGGGCGGCGATCCGCCATCAGCCGATGCTCCGCCGCGATGGAGATAATACACATGGACAACGAATATATAGAACTACAATACAACATAATCCCGGACCACGTATGACGACCGACGAGGAGGTAGCCGAATTGAGCCCGGTAGAGCCGGATTCCGGAGAATCGCCGATCGACGAGGTCGCCGCGCTCCAGTCGGCCCACGCGGAGCTGAACGATCGATTTCTGCGGCTCGCCGCGGACTTCGAGAACTATAAGAAGCGTGCGGCAAAAGACCAGGCGAGCCGGGTCGAGGCCGCCGTCGAACAGGTAATCTGCGACATGCTCGAGGTCTACGACAACCTGGAGCGGGCCGAACGAGCCGACGACGATGCACTCCGCACGGGCCTCGCCCAGATCCGGAAGCTCTTCGGAACCGTCCTTGAGCGGCGTGGCGTGACACCGATCACCTGTCTGAACGAGCAGTTCGACCCGGCCCTCCACGAGGCGATCGCGGTCGTTCCGTCCGAGGCGACGGAGGGAATCGTGATCGACGAGGTGACCAGGGGATACTGCATGAACGGCCGGGTCATCCGGTATGCGAAGGTCGCAGTCTCACAGAACAAGGAGTAACCAGAATGGCAACGGAGAAAGTGATCGGAATTGATCTCGGGACCACGAACTCGTGCATGGCGATCATGGAGGGCGGCCAGCCCGTCGTGATCCCAAACGCGGAAGGGGCGCGCACAACGCCGTCCGTGGTCGCGTTCACGAAGGAGGGCGAGCGGCTCGTGGGCTCCCTCGCGAAGCGGCAGGCCGTGACGAATCCGCAGAGGACGGTCTCGTCTATCAAGAGGCGGATGGGGACCTCGGACAAGGTCCAGATCGATGACAAGTCGTACACGCCGCAGGAGATCTCAGCGATGATCCTGCAGAAGCTCAAGCGGGATGCAGAGGCTTACCTTGGCGAGACGATCTCGAAGGCCGTGATCACAGTCCCGGCATACTTCAACGACGCCCAGCGGCAGGCGACCAAGGACGCCGGCACGATCGCGGGCCTCGACGTACTCCGGATCATCAACGAGCCGACCGCGTCCGCCCTCTCCTACGGGGTCGACAAAGAGCACGACTCGACCGTCCTCGTCTACGACCTCGGCGGCGGCACCTTTGACGTCTCGATCCTCACCCTTGGCGACGGTGTCTTCGAGGTCAAGGCGACCGCAGGCAACAACCGGCTCGGGGGCGACGACTTCGACCAGAAGGTCGTCGAGTACCTGGTCGACGAGTTCAGGAAGACGTCAGGAATCGACCTGAAGAACGACCTGATGGCGATGCAGCGCATCCGCGATGCGGCCGAGAGCGCGAAGATCGAGCTCTCGACGGTCCAGAAGACGAACATCAACCTGCCGTACATCACGACCGACGCCTCGGGCCCGAAGTTCCTCGACATCGACCTCTCGCGGGCGAAGGTCGAGCAGCTCGTCGGCGGGCTTGTCGAGTCCACGGTCGGCCCGGTCAAGCAGGCCCTTGCGGACGCGAAGCTCTCGCCCGGCCAGATCGACCACGTCCTCCTCGTCGGCGGCCAGACGCGGACGCCGCTCGTCCAGGAGACGGTGAAGCGGGTAATGGGCAAGGATCCCGACAAGAGCGTCAACCCCGACGAGGTCGTGGCCCTCGGCGCCGCGATCCAGGCTGCGGTGCTGACCGGTGAGACCAAGGACATCGTGCTCCTTGATGTCACCCCGCTCACACTCGGGATCGAGACCCTCGGCGGGATCGCGACCAAGCTGATCGAGCGGAACACGACCATCCCGACCAGGAAGTCGCAGATCTTTTCGACTGCGGCCGACGGCCAGACCGCGGTCGATATCCACGTGGTCCAGGGCGAACGCGCGCTGGCCACGGACAACTTCACGCTCGGCAAATTCCAGCTGACCGGAATTCCGCCCGCGCCGCGGGGCATTCCGCAGATCGAGGTCACGTTCGACATCGACTCGAACGGGATCATCCACGTCTCCGCCAAGGACCTCGGCACGGGGAACGAGCAGGCGATCTCGATCAAGGGCTCGAAGAAGCTGAACGAGAACGATATCAAGAAGATGGTCAACGACGCCAAGGCCTACGAGGCCGAAGATTCGAAGAAGAAGGAGGAGATCGAGATCCGGAATCAGGCCGACACCGCGGTCTTCTCGGCCGAGCGGATGCTCAAGGAGAACGGCGACAAGCTCGAGGCCGACGACCGGACGAAGGTCGAGGAGGCCGTGGGCCGCCTGAAGAAGGCGCTCGGGGACGACGACCTCGAAGGGATGAAGCGCGAGATGGAATCCCTCTCCGAGGCGCTCTACGCCGCGACGACAAAGCTCTACCAGAAGGCCCAGGCCGAGGCGGCCGCATCCCAGCAGCCGGGAGACGCCGGCCCGGGAACCGGGGCGAAGGACGAGACCGTCGTCGATGCGGACTTCAACGTCAAGGAGTAGGGGCGCATAGCGGATGGCCGCCCGAGACTACTACGAACGCCTGGGGATCCCCCGGACAGCGGACGAGAAGCAGATCAGGAAGGCGTACCGGAACCTCGCGCGGCAATACCACCCTGACGTCTGCAAGGAGGAGGGTGCCGAGGAGCGGTTCAAGGAGATCAACGAGGCGTACGCCACCCTCTCCAACGCCGAGAAGCGGGCCCAGTACGACCGGATGGGCCATGAGACGTTCACGAACGCCTCGAAGGGCAGCTACGCCGGGGGAGGCGGGTTCGAGGGCGGATTCTCTTCCGACTTCTCGGGCTTTGGCGATATCTTCGACGCGTTCTTCGGCGGCGGGGCGCGAGGTCAGGCGTCCCGCGGCCCCCAGCGAGGCGCGGACCTGCTCATGCGGATCCAGGTCCCGCTCGAGGAGGCCGTTGCCGGCGCCGAGCGGGAGGTCGAGGTCGGGCACACGGAGCCCTGCGCCGCCTGCGACGGCACGGGAAGCGAGACAAAGACCATCACCACCTGCCCCCAGTGTGGGGGCGCGGGCCAGATCCGACAGGCGAGCCAGACCGTCTTCGGCCAGTTCGTCCGGATGACCACGTGCCCCCGGTGCGGGGGCCGCGGCCGGACGCCGGAGAAGCCGTGCCGGACCTGCGGCGGGGCCGGTACGCAGCGGGTGCGGCGGACCGTCACGATCAGGATCCCCGCGGGCATCGAGCACGGGATGCGCCTCAGGGTCGAGGGGTACGGCGAGGCGGGGGATTACGGCGCGCCGAGCGGCGACCTCTACATCGAGGTCCATGTCCTGCCCCACGGGCGGTTCGCCCGGCTTGGCGACAACCTCGAGACCGTGATCGAGGTCTCGCCGGCCCAGGCCGTGCTCGGGTCAACGGTCGAGGTCAAGACGATCGACGGACGCACGGTCGAGCTGAAAGTGCCTTCCGGTGTCCAGCACAACACGGCACTTCGGATCCCGGGCGAGGGCGTCAAGCGGCGGGGACGGCCGGGAGATCTGCTGGTCCGGGTCCGGATCGCGGTCCCCCGCCGACTCTCGGACGAAGAGCGCGAACACTATGCCCGGATCCTCGAACTCGAGGGCAAAGCAGGGCCGTCTGGAGAGAAGAAAGGCGGTGGCATCCTCTCGGACATCGCGTCGGACATCTCGGACCTTATCGGCGGCAAGAAGAAGTAGGTCGCCGAACTCCCCGTCCCTTTTTTTCCCCCCCTTTCACCAGCCGTCCTGCGTCATCCATACAGCGGACGGGCCGATCACACCGTCACGGACGTGACCCGGCCCTGTCCATTTCGGGAAGAAGATCCCGGAGCGGGGCGATCCGCTGAAAGACGACGAACAGGAGGGAGAGAGCGAACAGCACCAGCAGTACCTCCGAGAAAGGCCGGACGCCGCCGGTCGTCGTCCGGATGGTGACCGTGGAATCGATGAAGAGGTACCCGAAGTACGCGGCCGTCATCACCCCCGCCGGCCGGATGAGCCGGGGGTGCAGCAGGATCGTGTAGACGAGCGCGGATGCTCCCAGAGCCTTGATCAAGAGATACAGGAGTGCCGGGGGGCCGTCCAGCTTCGTGCCGAAGAACCAGTCCTCCGCGTTGATCACCCCGACGAAGAAGAACGCCCCCGCGGCGAGGAGCAGGGCGATGAGGAGGACGCCCATCAGCACGGCGGTGACGGGCTCGAGGGCCCGAAACGCCCTCATCGCCGGACCATCCATCGGGACGCCGCGCCGGCGGGGCAGGGGACAGGGATGCCCCGGAGGAGCCCGGGGCGTACGGGCGCGGAGGGGTGGACCTGCCGCGTCATCCTTTCATGACCGAGCCCGGTGCCTCCGTGACGCAGGCGATCCCGTCCGCGATCGCGGGCAGGAGCTCGGCGGGAATCCCCATGACCATCTCCTGCGGCTCGATCCCCGAGAACTTGCGAGAGCCGTCGCACCCGAGCGAGAAGTTGGGCCGGCCCGAGAGGAATGTCTGGGCCGTCGCGTCCGCGCAGACCGACTGAATGCCGGCGAAGTTCGCCTCCATCCGCCCCCCGATATCGTGGAGCGCGGCCTGTGCGAGCTTGAGCATTACGAGCGGCGTGGTCACGATCAGCACTATCTGTGGTTCGAACGGGGACGCCTCGAGCGGTGCGTACATCGTCGCATAGGTCTCGTTCTCACTGAGATGGGGTATGCGGTCGATCGTGCGGCGGCAGGCCGCGCGGGACGCGAACTTCCCGAGCTTGTAGTAGAAATCGCCGGTCTTGAGGGACTCGGTGAGGGGCTTGAGGCCGAGCGCCCAGGCCCCGCCGTTGCAAAGGTGCTTCTCCACGGGCGCGAAGAAGACCTTGCCCTCGTGCCGGGCCATCGATACCATCTTGCAGTGCCGGAGGGTCTCGGGGACCTCTTCCATCCCCTCGGGAACCTCTTCCCTGGTGTGCGCGAACCGGAACGCGACCGGCGAGCCCTCAAGCCCGAGATAGGTCTTCAGGGTCTCTGCGAGCGCGGCGTAGTCACAGGTGGTTTCAGCCATTAAAATTCACCGTGGGCAACTTCTTGTCGCTCGCCCCCATAAACTCGCCGATCAGAGACACCGCAGTTTGCGGTCGACCTTCTCGAAGAAGTTGCACCCGACATCGACGAAGAGCGCAGGATCGGCCGAACGCTCAACGCGGAGCACGACTTCCTGCTCGAGATCGAACTGGGCCTGCCCGTCGATGACAAGATGAGCGGGTTTCGAGGACTCCAGCCCCAGTTCCAGCGTCCGGTCGCTCGAGATGATGTGGGGGCGCGACGAGAGCATGTACGGCGCGAGCGGCACGAGCAGGAACCCCTCGATCCGCGGATCCACGAGCGGACCGCCGGCCGACATCGCATACGCGGTCGAACCGGTCGGCGTCGAGACGAGGAGGCCGTCCGCGCGGAACTGCTCGGTGCGGACACCGTCGATCAGGATCGAGAACCGGAGCATCTTCGCGGGCCGGCTGGTCACGATCACGGCCTCATTCAAGGCGGTGCCGATCATGGACCCGTCGACAGAGATCGCGATCCGCATCCGGGGCTCGACTGCGAATCCCCGGACGAGCCCGTCGAGAAAGACCGGTGCCTCGTCGGGCTCAAGGTCGGCGAGGAATCCGACCTCGCCGTGGTTGACCCCGAGGATTGGCCGCTGCCGCCCCATCTCCTGGACCGCGAGCAGGATCGTCCCGTCCCCGCCGATGCAGACGACCACGTCCGCGTCTGTCGAGGCGATCGGCTCGCCCGGCCGGCCGAGTGCGGCGCCGGTCCCGGCGTCGAACGCGACTGCGACCCCGCGCGCTCTCAGGCGGTCTGCGAGCTCGCGCGTCAGATCGAGGGCAGCCTCCATATCGATCCGGGAGCGGAAGAGGACCTTCATGGCTCAGCGCAGGTACTCGACCACCTTGCGGTGGAGCGGGCCGTTGGTCGCCACCAGGCAGCGACCGATCCGGACCTCGTCGGGAAACCGGAGCTCGTCGCCGTCGCCGTCGGTTACGAGTCCGCCGGCCTCGGTACAGACCAGGATCCCCGCGGCCGCGTCGGTCACACGCAGCGTGCCCCGAAGGTCGATGAAGCCGTCGAGCCGCCCGGCCCCGACGTAGCAGAGCTCAAGAGCCGAGGCGCCGAGCAGGCGCCATCGCCGGATGGTTCGTCCGAGGTCCATTACGTTCGCCGGGTCGAACTTGCGGCCGTAGATCGACATGGCCGACGCCTCGAGGAGGTGGGTGGAAGAGGTTGCGATCGGTTTTCCGTTCAGGAAGGCGCCGCAACCCCGCTCGGCCGTGAAGGTCTCGCGGTTCGCGAGATCGCGGACGAAGCCGCGGACCACCTGGCCTCCTTCGGCATAGGCGATCGAAAGGGCGTAGAAGGGGATTCCGGCAAGCGCGTTGTAGGTCCCGTCGATCGGGTCGAGGAAGATCGTGCCGGTTTTACCCCCGATCTCGACCCGACCGCACTCCTCGGAGATCAGGGTCCGGCAGAGCCCGTATTCGCGCAGAAGCGCGACCACGGCGTCCTCGGCCACCTGGTCAAGCAGTTTTGTCTCCGACTGCGCCGCGCCGATGCCGACGATCGCCCCCCCCTCCGCCGTATTCACGAGCGGCAGGGCAACCTCTTCCACCGCCGCCGCGATCTCCCGGCATGCCTCCGCGAACTCCATATTATCCCCAAAAGGCGCCGGCGTCCGTGCCCTGATCAGCCCGTTCGGGCCGAGGGGCCGGCTTCGCAGGCGAAGAGGCGCCTCCGAGGTATTTATGTAGCCCAATCAAGATAAATTAATACTGCATTCCTGCAGACGGTGGTTGTTTTTAATGAAGGAACAGACGGAAGTCGGCAAGCTCAAGGAGGGGCGGTACATGGTGGTCGATGACGAGCCCAGCAAAATCCTCTCCATCTCGATCTCGAAACCGGGCAAGCACGGTGCGGCCAAAGCCCGGCTCGACGTGATGGGCATCTTCGACGGTGTCAAGCGCTCGATCGTCCAGCCGGTCTCCGCCAAGACCTACGTGCCGATCGTCGAGCGTAAATCGGCCCAGGTGCTCTCGATCTCGGGCACGACCGCGCAGCTGATGGATATGAAGGACTTCACGAACTTCGAGATCGAGATCCCACCCGAGAAGCAGGGTGAGGTCATGACCGGCAAGGAGCTCATGTACATCGAGTCCATGGGCAAGCGGAAACTCGACTGAATCGGGAAAACGGCCGTCCGTCATTCCGACGGAGAAAGTTCGATATGGACCGCGGCGTATCTGAATGGGTATGCCCGAGGTCCAGAGTTACTGCTTCGCCGACGCACTGGCCAGCTACGAGGACGCCCGTTACGTAATCCTCGGCGTCCCGTTCGACAATACCACGTCGTATCGTCCCGGCACCCGCCTCGGCCCGAGGTCGATCCGGGAGGTCACCTACAATTTTGAGCCGTACGTCCCGGCCTTCGACCTCGACATGGACCAGGTGCCCCTCCACGACCTCGGCGATCTCGATGTGCCGGTCGTGCCCGAGGGGATGGTGGCCCAGGTCGAGGAGGCCGTGGCCGAACTCGTGCGCGACGGGAAGTTCCCGGTTCTGCTTGGTGGGGAGCATACACTCACCATCGGAGCGGTCCGGGCGGTCCGGCCCGAGTGGTACGTCGTTCTCGACGCCCATCTCGACCTTCGAAGCGAGTATCGGGGGGCCCGGTACAACCACGCCTGCACGAACCGGATCGTGTACGAGGAGGCGACGAAGAACATCGCGATCATCGGGGCCCGTTCGGGCGAACGCGATCAGTTTGAGTTCGCCAGGGACCTTGTCTGCGTCACCGCGGATGAGGTCCGGCGGGCGGGGATCCACGCAGTCCTCGATGACCTGGGAGCCGCGATCGGGTCTCGTTCGGTCTACCTCTCCATCGATGCGGACGCGATCGACTGCTGCCTGACCCCGGGCGTTGGCACGCCCGAGCCGTTCGGCCTCTCGCACTACGACGTTCGAGCCGTGGTGGAGCGGCTCGCACCGCTCTCGGTCGGGTTCGACTACGTCGAGGTCTGCCCGATCGACGACGGTCAGACGGCGGCCGTCGCGGCCGAACTGGTCCGGCTCTTCGTCGCGGCCCACTGGTCGAGCCACGGCGGGGACCGGTGAGATATCCTTATTAACGGGCCCGCCTAAGAGTGGCGATCACCATGGGATTTTATCAGATCGCTTACGAGGTCGAGGGGTTCACGGTCGGCCAGATCAAGAAGATGCTGGCCGAACTTGACGATGAATGCCTGCTTCTGCCGATCTCGACCGAGTCGCCGTTCTCGGACGATGTACGGTACATCCGCGTGATGAGAGAGGGCGAAAGCGGCATCTTCGAACCGATCGGGATCCTGGCGCCCGAGAACGACCGGATGATCACCCAGGAGGAGCTCGAGGGCGAGTTCGAGCACGACGAAGGGTGCGACTGCGAGGAGTGCCAGTAGAGCGACCTGCCATCAACTTTTTTTTCAGTTTCTTCGCGCTGTCACTCTCAACGGACCCGCGCCGTCCCGTTTCGTGGTCCGGATACGCAGACACGCACCGCTTTTCCAGCGGGCCTGCCGCGAGATCACCCGTCCCTGCTTCCCCACAACCCTCAAATCGTTGCGGACCCTCTGATCGGTGATGACCTCCGACGACCTTGAGGAGCGGGCGCTCGCGCTTCACGCGTC
Organism: uncultured Methanospirillum sp.; assembly: GCA_964461885.1. Lineage (GTDB taxonomy): Archaea > Halobacteriota > Methanomicrobia > Methanomicrobiales > Methanospirillaceae > UBA288. The sequence goes on from CAYWVY010000002.1 coordinate 85,472, forward strand.
CGCCCCCGGCAAGCTCGAGGTGCGGCCGACCGTCCCCCTCGAGACCCCCGACGACCTCGCGCTCGCCTACACCCCCGGAGTGGGAGCCGTCTGCCGAGCGATCGCGGCCGACCCGGCGGCCGCCTACCGGCTGACCGTGAAGGGGAACATGGTCGCGATCGTGACCGACGGCACGGCTGTACTCGGGCTCGGGGAGATCGGCCCGCTTGCAGCCCTGCCGGTGATGGAGGGAAAAGCCGCCCTCTTCAAGGCATTCGCCGGGATTGACGCGTTTCCGCTCTGCTTCGAAGGGCACGAAGCGGACTTCGCGGATCGAATACGGAGCATCGCACCGGCCTTCGGCGGGATCAACCTCGAGGACATCGCGGCCCCGCGGTGCTTCGAGGTCGAGGAAGCCCTGCAGGACTGCGGGATACCGGTCATGCACGACGACCAGCATGGAACCGCGATCGTCGTGCTCGCGGGCCTCCTGAATGCCTGCCGTGCGACCGGCCGCCAGTTCGAGGATCAGACGATCGTAATCGTCGGGGCCGGAGCGGCCGGGTATGCCTGCGCCCGCCTTCTCAAGTGCATCGGGTACGAAGAGGGGTACTGTCGCCCGGTTCGCGATATCATCGTCTGCGATCGGCAGGGGATCATCCACCATGGCCGGCATGGTCTCTACGCAAACAAGTACAAATATATCCTCGCTGCCGAGACCAACCGCGAACAGCGGGCCGGGGGGATCGCCGAGGCGCTTCGCGGCGCGGACATCGTGATCGGCGTCTCGGGTCCGGGGCTGATCACGGCGGCGATGGTCCGAACCATGAATCCCGACCCGATCGTCTTCACCCTGGCAAACCCGACACCCGAGATCCGACCCGACGAGGCCCGGGCCGCGGGGGCGGCCGTGGTCGCCACGGGACGCTCGGACTTCCCGAACCAGGTCAACAACGTGCTCGCATTTCCGGGCGTCTTCCGGGGGGCGCTCGACGCGCGGGCACCCCGAATCACGGATGGGATGAAGCTCGCAGCCGCTCACGCACTCGCGGCCTGTGTCCCCGATCCGGCACCGGACCGGATCCTACCGAGCCCCCTCGATCGTGGGGTGGCCCCGGCCGTGGCGGCTGCCGTCCGTGAGGCCGCACTCCGCGTCGCGACGGAGACTGAATGGGTGTAAAAAGCCCGAGAGGGAAGACAGGCGCCTCAACAGGTTCGCCTGATGCCGATGCGATAGAGTAATGAGAAATGTCGCGGCCACGGCGACGAACGTCGCGATCACCGCATGACCGGGCTGAGCCGGGGGTGCTGTCGGCGGTTCCACGGGCACCCCTGAAGATCGCCTGGATCGGGCCGTACCGGGCGAACGCTTCAATCCGGTCGGTGCCTTCCCCTGAAAAACCTCTCTGCCACTGGTCGGGACTTCACCTCTTGGCGTCAAAAATGGATCCAACTGATCCGAACGGTAACCCGGTCCCCTGTCACGTCCGCCAGGTTCAACCCGTTGCACGCCACACGACAGGTATGGAGATCGAGACGGTCTGTCGCCGGTGCGCAGTCGCCGGGACGAAGGGAGACCTCGGCGCCGTCATCGCGGACGCCGCGGCCAGGTATCCCTCGTTTGACCTCCAGGTGATCGGCGGCCGGCTCCGGAACGAGGTCGATCGCCTTCCTTCCCCCTACCGCGAGGCGATCCGGCCGTACTTCGCCGAGCAGGTGTTCGGAGCGTACCACGAGCTCCTCCTCATGCGGAACAGGGGTGTGTTTGCCAGGTTGACAGCCCCGATCACTGACTCCATCCGGTGTCGAGACTACTGGGAGATGGTCCCGCGTGGGTGCCGGGAGTGGGAGGAGCAACCCGATCGCCACGCACACTTCTATACGCCGCGTCACCGGTTCTTCTACTACCTGATGGCCGGATTCTCCATGTTCGTGCTTGACCGGCCCGGCCATCCAGTCGGGACGCCCTTCCCCGGCGGCTTTCGAGTCGAGAAGAGGCGGGAGGGGTTCCTCTGCCCCATCCGGGAGAAGGAGGGCGATCTCTGGTACTCGATCTGCAACTTCTGCCCGGCCGATCAGGCCGAGACCCTTTGACCAGGCCCTCTCACAGGAAACCCTTTTCTGGCCGTGCATCGACAACCAGTCAGCGGAGCTCCCCGGGGCTCCGGAGGATAGATATGGTACACGAGATCTGTCGTAAGATGATCGACGAGGCGCTTGCGGCGCAGCACGCCGATGTCGATACGGTAAAACAAAAGCGTGGCACTGAATTCCGGATCGACGATGCGAAGGCCTACGTCGAGGCCTCACGCGGCATGCGGGCAGCCGGGGACCAATCGAAGGCGGTCTTCCAGCTCCACCGCGACTCGATCGAGACCCATTTCGCGACCCTCTCGGCCCTGACCGATGCGGTCCGGCCCGAGGACGACCCGTTCGTCGAGCACTACCAGACCCCGGTCGTGCTGGCACTCCTCATCGATCAGGATCCGGCATTCGCGAAGAGCCTCGAGATCTTCGTTGAGCAGATCGGCAAGAGCGAGGCCCTGATCGGCCGTGAGTCCATCCGCCGGTACGGAGGGCTGTACGGGCCAACCTGTGTCGTCGACTTCGCGCTGATCCCCGGTTCTACCTCGAACGTGGTGAACCGCATCCTCAAGGACACCCCCATCCCGACCCAGCACAAGCAGGCCATCCTGGCCGCAAAGTCGTGGGGCATGAACACATCGTACGGGATCGGCGAGGTCTTCGCAAACGCGCTTGAGGCCGGGAAGACCGCGGCAGAGGCGAGCGCCGCGGAAGTCGCCCAGTTCCAGGCCATCTATCGCGATCCGGTCGGGGCGCAGGCCGACCTGATGGACGCCGCGGGGCAGTCCTCGTTCGACCACCGCGAGTACATGGCACGATACCGCACCGGGATAGAGAGCGCGGTGAAGGCCGCTCTCGACGAGGAGGTCCACTACGCGAACATCGTGACAATACCAGCCTACTGCGTCGGGGACATTGCCCACCACATCTCGCAGTCGACGTACAACATGTGCAAGGACGACGTGGTCATGGCCGCTATCGAGGCCGCGACCGCCGTAATGGAGACGACGCTCATGGCATCGCTCGACCGCTTTACGGACGTCTACCAGCCGCTCGCTCTCGCCACGGGTTCGACTGCCGCGGCGTCCGAGTATCTCCTCGAGCTCGACGGGTTCAACGCGCCGATGGTGGTGGATCTGCTCACGCGGCGCTACCACAACTTCGTCCAGCTCAAGCCGAACCGGAGTGCGGCGGCCGAGCTCCACAACTGCGACTTCATGGACATGGTCTACCGGGGCTGGAAGCTGATCGACAAGGCCCGGCGGATGCAGAACGGGGCCGGCGGGACAATTGTCCCGAAGGTCGCCGGGTTCCCCGTCGACCTCGCGCCGATCCACGAGAACGAGGTGCTGATGAACCCCCAGCGCTACACCTACCCGGCCTGTGCGATCACGGTCCGGTTCTCGGCGATGATGCGCCTCGCGGACTACCCGTGCCTGCTGACTTCGGAACCGGTCACGGCCACGATGATGACGAACATCATCGCCCTCGAACCGAAGAAGCCGGCGGCTCCGGTCCGGTCCTGCAAGGGCTGCGCGGCGGCTTCACTGGTCGAGCTCCACCACCAGTACTGCCAGTGGAGAGAGGCTGTCTAGGATGAAGTGCTACATCTGCGCGACCGAGGGGCGCGACTCGGATGCGGTGGCGGCCTGCATCGCCTGCGGCATGGGCGTCTGCATGGATCATGTCCGGCGCGAGGAGGTCGAACTCGTCGAGGGCGGATACCCGTTCCCCTCGAAGAAGCTCAAGAAGACCCTTCCGCGCATGCTCTGCCCCCCGTGTTACGAGGCCTACCGGAGCGAGTAGGTAGATGGGCGTCCCCACGCTGGGAAAGAGGGCCGTGGCCGAGGGCCTCGGCACCCTCTTCCTCGTCTACTTCGGCGCCGGCGCGGCGGCGATCACCCTGATGCTCGCGCACGGCACGACGCCCGGGACCCCGTTCAGCATCGGGATCGGGGCCCTCGGCGGACTCGCCGACTGGTTCGCCATCGGGATGGCGTTTGCGATCGTGATCGCGGCCATGATCTACGCGCTCGGCCGGATATCGGGTGCACACCTGAACCCGGCGGTCACGATCGCGCTCGCGGCGACACGCCGGTTCTCCTGGTCGGACTCGGCCGTATACATCGTCGCACAGCTGATCGGCGCCGCGCTCGGGTCGTTCCTCTTCGCGCTCTCGGCGGGAGCCGACGCGGTCGTGATCGGCGGGCTCGGCGCCACCGCGCCGTTTCCCGGCATCGGGATGGGGCAGGCGATCCTGGCCGAGGCGATCGGCACCTTCGTGCTGATGCTCGTGATCATGGGCGTGGCCGTCGATAGCCGCGCGCCGCCCGGCCTTGCCGGGATCGTGATCGGGCTCACAGTCGGCGGGGTCATCACCACGACCGGCAACATCGCCGGCGCCTCGCTCAACCCGGCCCGGACCTTCGGGCCGTACCTCGCCGACACCCTGCTGGGCGGCCCGGACCTCTGGGTCCACCTCCCGATCTACATCATCGGCCCTGTCATCGGAGCCGTCGCAGCGGCGTTCCTCTACGACTGGCTTACGGCCGACTGAAACCGACCCACTTTTTCTTGACGCCTGAGACAGCCATCCTTCAGCGCAGAAGAGTCCCGGGCACCCCGGGGAGATCGGTACCGGCCCCGATCCAGCATGTCCCGTCGGAGTTTTGCACGTATCTCGTCTTGAGCTCCATCGCCATGTCGCGCACAGGTTCGGGTAGTCGTAGTAGACG
>CAYWVY010000003.1:0-10048 GCA_964461885.1 uncultured Methanospirillum sp.
GTGATCGCGAAGCTCCGCCGGCTCAACCCCTCGCTCCAGCTGATCGGGCTCTCGGCCACGATCGGGAACCCGGGGACGCTCGCTGCGTGGCTCGACGCGTCCCTCGTCGCCTCTGACTGGCGACCGGTCCGCCTCCGGCAGGGCGTCTACTACCGCGGGCAGATCCGGTTCCACGACGGCTGCCGCGAGCTCGACGCGACGGCCTCGAAGTCCGACGACCTGAACCTCTGCCTCGACACCATCGCCGAGGGCGGCCAGTGCCTGGTCTTCGTCAACTCGCGCCGGAACGCCGAGGGGTTCGCGAAGCGCGCGGCGACCGCGATCAAGTCGAAGGACCCCGCGCTCGCCGAGTACGCGCGCCGGATCACGGACCTCGCCACGACCGAGCTCGACCGGACGCTGGCCGCCTGCGTGGCCCGCGGGGCCGCGTTCCACCACGCCGGGCTGAGGCGCGAGTACCGCGGACTCGTCGAGGACGGGTTCCGGGCCGGGGCGATCAAGTGCATCGCCTCGACGCCGACGCTCGCGGCCGGCCTGAACCTGCCGGCGCGGCGCGTAATCATCCGCGACTGCTTCCGCTTCGCCGGCGGGCAGGGCATGGTCCCGATCCCGGTCCAGGAGTACCACCAGATGGCCGGGCGCGCGGGCCGGCCCCACCTCGACCCGTACGGCGAGGCCGTGCTGATCGCGAAGTCGGAGGAGTCGGTCGATGAGCTCTTCGAGCGGTACATCGACGCCGCCCCCGAACCGATCGCGTCGCACTGCGGTGATCCGGGGGTGCTCAGCACCCACGTCCTCTCCCTGATCGCGACCCGGTTCTGCCGGACCGAGGAGGACCTCACAGCGTTCATGGCCACGACCTTCTACGGGCATACCCACCGCGAAACGGGCGCTCTCGGCCCCGCCATCGAGACGGCGCTCATATTCCTCATCGACGCTGAGATGGTCTCAGATCTCTCAGGCCGGTACGAGCCGACGGAGTACGGGAGCCTGGTCTCGCGCCTCTACATCGACCCGGTGACGGCCGAGCTGATCGCGCACGCGCTCCTCGAGGCCGACGCGTTCACCGATGTCGGGATGCTCCAGGCCCTCTGCGCCACGCCGGACATGCCCGCGCTCTATCTGAAGGCGCGGGACATGGACGCGCTCTCGCGCTTCGCGTACGAGCGCGAGGAGGAGCTCTGGATGGAGTTCCCGTGGGAATCGCAGGAGACCTTCTACCGTGCGCTCAAGACCGCGCTTCTGCTCGCCGACTACGTGGCCGAGGTCTCCGAGGAGACTATCTGCGAGCGCTACGAGGTCGCGCCCGGGGACGTCCACTCGGCAGTCACGAACGTGTCCTGGCTGGTCCACGCGGCCACGCGACTGGCCGGGATGTTCCGGCCCGAGTTCGAGCGCGCCGCTACCGAGCTCGAGCTCTGCGTGGCGCACGGGGTCCAGCGCGAGCTCCTGCCCCTGATCCGCCTCCGCGGGATTGGCCGCGTCCGGGCACGCCGTCTCTTTACCAACGGGATCACAGACCCGGAGGCGCTGCGCGCCGCGGGCCGGGACGAGGTCGCACGGATCATCGGCCGCGGAATCGCGGACCAGGTCTTCGCCCAGCTCGACGGGGCGACGGGCCGCGGGAGAGACGAGGGCGGGGAGGTGGGGCCACGGCAGGCCTCGCTCCACCAGTTCGGATGATACTGATGATGACGGCTGGTATCCGGTACGCAACCGTGACGATCGACGACCCCGCGGCGCTGCTTGCCGCGGTACGCTGGGTCGGCGAAGAGACGGGAACGCGGATCGTCCTCTTCGACGCCGACAGGATGGCGGGACGGGCGCACGTCGAGGCCGCGCTCGCGCACGCGTTCCGGTCGTGGGAACGCGGCGATCCGATCGCCCGGACCGTCGAGATGGAGGCCCTCCTCTACGCGGCCGGGACAAGACAGACCCGGATCGGGCGGACCTTCGGGCTCCACGAGGGAGAGAACCGCTGCTGGATCGCCGTGTCGCCGCCGACTGACCGCGCCTGGACCCTGCTCCTGGGGCTCGTCGAGTACGGGACGGAACCGGGCGACCTCGCCCCCGAGCATCGCCGGCGGCTCTGCGATCTCTTCGAGATCACGCCCGCCGAGCTGGCTGTTGTCGGCGAGGACCGGCTGGCCGAGCTCGTGCTCGAGCGGGTCGCCCTGCTCGACGCGAACCGCTGATCACCGGCCGACGTGCGTCAGGATGTGGCCGATCTCGGGTAGGATCAGGTCCTCGAGCGCGAGCCGGGCCGCACCGGTCGACCCGGGTATGCAGAAGACGACGGAGCGGCCGACGAGCCCTGCCGAGGCGCGCGAGAGCATGGCCGCGGTCCCGATCTCCACAAGGCTCCTGGCCCGGAAGAGCTCGCCGAAGCCGTCGATGGTTCGATCGTAGAACGACGCAACGGCCTCGATCGTGCAGTCGTCGTGGGTGAGCCCCGTCCCTCCCGAGAGCACGATGCAGTTCGCGGACTCGAGTACCCGGGCGACGGCGGCCCGGATCGCCGGGACGGTGTCCGGGACGATTGCGCTGTACACGACCGGGTGACCGGCGGCCTCAAACCGATCCCGGATCAGCTGTCCGCTGGTGTCGGTCGCCTCGGTACGGGTCGAGGAGACCGTGATCACGGCCGCCCGGACCTCGACCGGGCCACGGTGAGTCGGATCCATGGAGGATCCCTGGGTTCGGATCAGAGATGAATGTTCCATCTGCCGGCAGGAAAACTTCGCCGGGACCTGAAACGCGCAGCTCGTTGTGTCGTTTTGAGGTTTTTTATGTCTGTGACAGGGACCCCTTTGTTTCCACTGGAATCCTGGAGAGAAGCAGGACAATGCTCAGACCCTCGTGGATCGCCGTTTTCGTTTCGAACCGGCAGGCATTTTTTTCGTGCGCGTCTGGATCTGTTTCAGTTTAATTTGTTCTCGCGTGCTCGTCTGTCAACCTGCTCTTTCTGTGATCAGCTTCTTGTAGTATGAGAAAGAGAGGTACCAACTGCCGTTACCATATTTTTCAGAGTCGGAGATCGTCCTGCCGTTTCCACTGGTTCCACAGGAAACGAAGGGGGGGGTCCCTCCTGATCCGATCTCCCGGTATGCCGTACTCTGTCCGACATCCGGGAATGGTCGTAGGGAGGACATCCGTCCACCCGATGGGATCGATCCGACATCGCCCTACCCTATCCATGTGGGTGCGATCGATCTCCAGTGGAAGCAAGGGGGTCGTCGAACGCACCAGCGCCGTACGGAAAGATCCCGGCACGGCACCAGAACTCCACGCGCTCCACTGGAAACAAAGGGGTTCACGCACCCCCCGTCCGACGGGGCGATCACCTTAATAGACTCCGAAAACCAACGTACAGCTTCCAGTGCACATGACTCCGAACACCCCCCCGGTCGAGAACCCGTCGCTCGGTCTCTTCAAGAAGTACCTGACCGAGCGCGCCCGGATCTTCAGGAACCGGGAGGTGCTCCGACACTCCTATCGCCCCCAGATACTTCCCCACCGAATGCCCCAGATCGACGAGATCGCCTCGATCCTGGCCCCGTCTCTTCGAAACGAGACCCCGTCCAATATCCTGATCTACGGCAAGACAGGCACCGGCAAGACCGCCTGCGTCCGGCACGTCGGCGGAGAACTCGAGTCGGCTTCGAGCCAGACCTCGCTCTGCACGGTCGTCCATATCAACTGCGAGGTGATCGACACCCAGTACCGGGTGCTCGCCCAGATCGCGAAAGAGGTCGAGCACCCCGAGGAGGTCTCGTCCGACAAGCTCCGGACCCACATCCCGATGACCGGCTGGCCCACGGACCAGGTCTACCTCGAGCTCAAGAACCAGCTCGAGGCCCGGGGCGGGGTGCTCGTGATCGTGCTCGACGAGATCGACAAGCTCGTCAAGAAGAGCGGCGACGACACGCTCTACAACCTGACCCGGATCAACAGCGACCTGAAGACATCCAAGGTCTGCATCATCGGGATCTCGAACGACCTCTCGTTCAAGGACTTCCTGGACCCCCGCGTCCTCTCGTCGCTCTCCGAGGAGGAGATCGTCTTCCCACCGTACAACGCCCCGCAGCTCTGCGACATCCTCCAGCAGCGCGCGGACGGGGCCTTCATCGAGGGCTCGCTCGACGACGGCGTAATCCCGCTCTGTGCCGCGCTCGCGGCCCAGGAGCACGGCGACGCCCGACGGGCGCTCGACCTGCTCCGGATCTCGGGAGAACTGGCCGAGCGCGAGTCTGCGGACGAGGTCGGGGAGCGGCACGTCAAGATGGCCCAGGCCAAGATCGAGACCGATTCGATGATCGAGTGCATCTCCACCCTGCCGACGCAGTCCAAGGTCGTGCTTTACTCGATGATCCTGCTCGAACAGCTCGGCCAGATGATCTTCACGTCGGGCGAGGTCTGCCGGGTCTACCAGGAGGTCGCGACCGCGCTCGATCTCGACGTGCTGACGAACCGGCGGATCACGGACCTGATCTCCGAGCTGAACATGCTCGGCGTCATCAACACGCGCGTGGTCTCGCGAGGGCGGTACGGCCGGACCAAGGAGATGTGGTTCGATGCGAACTCTGGCAAGATCCAGGAGGTCATCACGAAAGACCCGCGTCTGACCGAACAGGGACTGAGCCAGATGGACAAGAGCTGGGTCAAGAAGACACTGCGGTGGTGAACATGGACGAAACCGATACGACACTTGTGAGACTGCTCGAAGAGAACAGCCGGATCCCGACGATCGAACTGGCCGCGATGCTCAACCTGCCGGCCGCCGAGGTCGAGGAGCGGATACGGGCCCTCCAGGTTGCGGGCGTGATCCGCCGGTTCACCGCGATCGTGGATCGGGCGCGGACCGACAACGAGGGGGTCGCGGCGATCCTCGAGCTGAAGGTCTCCCCCGAACGCGACCACGGGTACGACCGGATCGCGGAACGGATCGCCCGTTTCGACGAGGTCCGCTCGATCCGGCTGATCACGGGGACCTACGACCTCCACGTGCTCGTGACCGGAAAGGACATGCAGGATGTCGCGCGGTTCGTCTCGGAGCACATCGCCCCCATGGAGCGGATTCGCGAGACCGCGACGCACATCATCATGAAGTCCTACAAAGAGAACGGTACGCTCCTCTTCTCCCGAGCGTCGGGCGGCGAACGGCAGCCATTCTCGTTCTAGGTGCGGCATGCGTGACCATGTCTCGCACGCGGCCCGGACGATTCCTCCATCCGGGATACGGCGGTTCTTTGACCTCGTCCAGACCATGGACGACGTGATCAGTCTTGGCGTCGGGGAGCCCGACTACTCGACCCCGTGGAAGGCGATCGACGCCTGCATGTACGCGCTCGAGCAGGGGCGGACCTCGTACACCTCGAACCGGGGCCTGCCCGCGCTCTGCGAGCGGATCACGGACGATCTCGCCCGCGACTTCGGGCTCTGCTACGACCCCGAGACCGAGGTGATTGTCACCACCGGCGTCTCGGAGGGGCTCGACATCGCGATCCGGGCGGTGACGGATCCGGGCGACGAGGTGCTCGTGGCCCAGCCGAGCTACGTCAGCTACGGCCCGTGCGTGACCCTCGCCGGCGGCGTGCCCGTGCCCGTTCCGTGCGTCGCCGCCGACCGGTTCCGGCTCGATCCCGACCGGCTGATGGAGCGGGTGACGCCGCGCTCGAAGGCGCTGATCATCAACTTTCCGAACAACCCGACCGGGGCCGTGATGACGGGCTCAGACCTGAAGGGGATCGCGGACGTTGTCGAGGATCACGATCTGGTGCTGCTCTCGGACGAGGTCTACGGGGAGATCAGCTACGAGTCGCCGCACGTGCCGTCCGCGACGATCGGCGCGCTCCGCGAGCGGACGATCACCCTGAACGGGTTCTCCAAGGCCTACGCCATGACCGGGTGGCGGATCGGGTACCTCTGCGCACCCGCCGAGCTCACGGACGCGGCCCTCAAGATCCACCAGTACGTGATGCTCTGCGCCCCGAACATGGGCCAGGTGGCGGCGCTCGCGGCGCTCCGCTCGGCGAGAGCCGAGAAGGAGGCGATGATCGAGGAGTACCGGCTCCGCCGGAACCTTATCGTCGCAGGCCTGAACCGCGCGGGCCTATCCTGCCACCTCCCCGAGGGGGCGTTCTACGCGTTCCCGTCGATCGAGGTGACGGGACTCTCGGACGTCGAGTTCGCAGAGAGGCTCCTCGCCGAGGAACGCGTCGCGGTGGTCCCGGGCTCGGTCTTCGGCGAGGGCGGCGCGGGCCACCTCCGCTGCGCGTACGCGGTCTCGCGCGAGGACCTCTCGGAGGCCGTGCGCCGGATCGAGCGTTTTGTTTCGGATCTTTCCGGGCAGGCCGTCACGGCCCCCGGGCCCCGTCAGACCGTCGACTGATCCACTCTACTTCTTCTGCCACCAGACCTTTGCGTACCGCGAGGGGTGGCGTATCACGATCTCTTCCCCGTCCCGGGCCGCCGCGAGCGTCCCGAGGTGGGCGCGGAGCTGCGCCCGCTGCTCATCGCTCTCCGCACTGAAACGCGGCGCGAAGTGGCCGAGGGCCTCGTCGAGGTCGGCGAAGCGGTAGGTCCGGTCGAAGGCGAGGACGTCGACGTGCGGCAGAAAACCGAGCTGGACCAGCACCAGAAAGAGCATGTCCGCCTTCGGCCCGGCGCTGTACGGGGCCCCGTGGAGCGCGGGCCAAAGTGCGGCCGAGTGGATCTCGTAGAACGATGGGTCGAGGAACCAGTAGAGGGCGACCGTCCCGCCGGAGGCCGTGACCGCGTCCATCTTCAGGAGCGCCTCCCCGATCTCATCCATGGTGATCGAGAACGAGGCGATCACCAGGTCGAACTCCCCTTCCAGGTCGCGGGTCGGATCGACGTCTTCCCACCGCTTCCGGATGGTCCGGACGTTTCCGATCCCGTCACGGGCGAGGTGCTCTTCGAGGACGGCGACCATCCCCTCCGCGGGCTCGACCGCCACGACCTCGCGGACGCGGGGCGCGATCGGCAGGGCGAGCGTGCCTGGCCCGGCCCCGATGTCCAGGACCCGCGCCGCGGGCGACAGGGGGAGGCCCGCGATCGTCTCGGCAACGCGCGGCGCGTACTCGTCGCGCGAGGACGTATCGTACCGGCGGGCGTTCTCGTTGCGGCTCCAGAGGTGCCGCCCGTCGTCGTAGCTTCGGGATGACCTGTGCCGCCGCTGTCCGCAGCGCCAGGCCTCGAGCCAGTCGATCCCGTATCCAGGGCAGTCGGCCTCGGTCATGGCTGTTCGTGGGTGCGCGGACCTCTTATGCGTTCCTCCGTGACCCGGGCTGCCGGAAAGGGAAGGCCTCATGAAAATTTCAATGTCCGTAAAAGCGTCTCCGAATCTTTTTATACGTGCACTGCATCTACTGGACGAGGTCCAATAATGGCTGGAGAAGAGATGATACGGATTGCCGTCTCGGAGCTCGAGCGGCTTATCTCAACGAAGAACGTGGTCGGCGAGCCAGTGGCGATGGGCGACCGGGTGATGATCCCGATCTCGGGATACGGCTTCGGCTTCGGCGGCGCCGCCGGCGCGGGCAACGCGGGCGAGAGCCAGGCCAACGCCGGAGGCGAGGGCTCGGGCGTCGGCGCAGCGGCGGGCGTCACCCCGATCGCGATCGTGGTCCTGGACGGAACGGTCTGCGGCCCCACGGGCGTGCAGGTCCACCTGCTGAAGAAGAAGTCGGAGCTGGCCGAGGTGATCGGGACTGTCTCGTCCTCGCTCGTGCCCCAGGTGATCGACGCTCTCAAGTGCAAGCATGGCGCCTCCGACACTTCCGAGGCCGCTTACGCGGCGGAGGAGGGCTGCGAGCCTTCGTCCTCGAGCAGGTTCTGATCTCCGACCCCCACTCCCTCCTTTCCCGCACATGCCGCTCCTGCTCAACCTCGCGATCGTCGTCGTGGTCCTGGTCGTTCTCGTTCTGCTCTACCTGACCTTTGTTCCGATCGTGGCAACGTTCAGCGCAGCGGCCTGCCTGACCGTGGCCGAGCTGGCCTGGGGCCTCATCGGCCTGCGGTTCCGCCTCGAGCCCGGGTCTGGGCGACGACTCGACCTCCTCCTCTTCGGCCGGCCGATACGGCGGCTCCCGATCCCGGAGCGGGCGGCACCGGCTCCGGAGGCGCCGCCGGAGGCACGGGTTCCGGAGGCTACCGGCCGGCCCGCAACCGAGACGCTCGGGCGGGTACTCGAGGGGGTCGGGCTCGTTCTCCGCGCCTGGCCCGACCTCCAGCGGCTCCTGGTCGCGGTCCTGCGCGGGACCCGTCTCCGGGTCCGGCTCGGCCTCGTCCTCGGCACCGGGGATGCCGCGACGACCGGCGAGACCTTCGGGGCGCTGATGGCCTTCCGGGGGATCACGAGCGCACAGCCCTGGTTTCGCCTGGACGCCACGCCCGTCTTCGATGGCCCGTACTTCGACTGGGACGCGGACGGCGAGGCGCGCGTGCGGTCCCCGATCCGGGTGATGGTCCCGGCCCTCCGGCTCTTCCTGCGCCCCGAAGTCAGGGAGCTCGTGCGGGGTTCCCGATCGTGATCGCGAAGGACGCGGTCCGGCTCGGCGACCCGGTCGAGGCCGCCGGGCGCGTGGTGACGCCTGTGCTCCGTGTCCGGTACACGGTCGCCGGCGCCGATCCAGGCGGCGCCGGGGGCTTCGGCGCGGTCGAGCCGCTTGGCATCGTGCTTGAGGAGGCCGGCGAGACATTCTATTACACCTTCGACCTGTTCAGGGGCTGGGACTGGGTCTCGGCCCGGCTCGAGCCCTGAGCCCGTCGGCCCAAAAAACGGATCGCACCCTCCGGAGCGGATCCGACAACCCCCTTCTGTTCCAGTGGAACCGGGACCGCGCCTGTAACGGCGACGGGCGACGGCGCGAGTGCCGTGAGACACTCTCCCACCGTGCCCGGGGCGGGTGCGGCACCCCCTGTCCCGATCCCGCCGGAAGCGCGGATCTGCGCGTGCATAAGGTCCGACTTTTTTCATAATTCGGAGAAGTTATTTATGCCTTGCTGAGAATGCGAAATTAGAACCGGCGCAATTTTGGACATTCCTTAAAAGGAAAGGGTTTAAAGGGTTACTTTCCACCCCGATGGTTGCATGAAGAACAGCCTGTATTTGAGGTCCGGCCTGCTCGCGCTGGTCCTGCTCGCGGCCATCCCCGCAGCGCTCGGCGCGACCAGCATTACCGGCCCGACTGTGATTTCATCGCCTGGTACCTATGTCCTCGCACAGGACATCGCGGGCGGTAATTCACCTGCGATCTGGGTAAAGTCCTCCGGCGTCACGATCGACGGCAACGGCCACACGATCCGCGGCTCCGGCGGGAGTTTCGGCATCCTGGTGAACAAAGACGGCACGACACTTTCGGGCGTCACGATCAAGAACGTCCGGCTCCAGAACTGGAACTGCGGCATCTACTTCAAGGGCGTCGCATCCAGCTCGGCCTCGGGCGTGACGGCCGTCTCGAACGGAAAGGCCGGGATCAACCTCCGCACGACGCGGGACACCACGATCTCGGGCTGCACGGTCAGCGGCAACCAGCAGGGTATCCTGCTCTGGCAGGACTGCGACAGCAACACGATCTCCGGGAACACCATGAAGGACAACTCCGACATGGGCCTCTGGCTCGCCGGCACCGGCCGCACGGGCAGTGGGATCGTCTACGACTCGACCGGGAACACGGTCTCGAACAACGTCGCGACGGGGAACCGCTACGGGCTCTACCTCGACTTCACCCGCGACAACACCGTGACCGGCAACCGTGCCGCGAACAACGACGATCACGGGATCTTCCTGGACTACTCGTCCGGGAACAGGGTAACGTCCAACACGGTGACCGGGCACGCCCAGTCGGGCTTCGTCCTCTTCGACTCGGACGGGTGCACGATCAGCGGCAACACGGCCTCCGGTAACGGCGACTACGGCCTCTGGGCGATCGACAGCTCGGGGCTCTCGCTCGGCGCCAACCAGTTCTCGGGGAACACCGTCGGGACCCACAAGCTCTCGGGCTCGTCCTCGTCCTCGGGCTCG
>CAYWVY010000003.1:10148-85091 GCA_964461885.1 uncultured Methanospirillum sp.
CTCGGGCTCGTCCTCGTCCTCGGGCTCGCCCTCGCAGACCTCGGGCGGGGCCGCCCCGGCTCCGGCAGTCTCGACGCAGGCTCCGGTCGTGTCGGATGCCCTCACGAACTCCGTGAGCGGCTCCACGCGGTCGGCACCCGTCGTCACGGCGACGACCCAGGCGCCGTCCGGCTCTGCGGACATGACCGTGGCGCCGGCGACGGCCCGCAAGGGTGCAGCCGTCAAGTTCACGGTGACGCCGACGGCCGGCAAGACGATCAAGGCGGTCTGGTGGTCCTTCGACGCGACGTCCCACATGAACACCTGGAACTCGCGGGCGACGAACCCGACGTTCTTCTACCCCGCGACCGGCACGTTCTCGCCGCTCGTCAAGGTCACCTACACGGACGGAACGACCGCAGAGGTCAGAAAGTCCGTAACGATCACCTGAGCGCGAAACGCGACTCCACTCTCCTTTTTTCGCCATTCGTCGATAGCGGCACCCGTCTCCTCCTTCCGTGGCGCACACCGCCGGGCGGCCGGCCGCGAAACCTAGATATCGCTCCTCTGCGATCCCACTGCATGGAATTCTACGTCCTCCGGCACGGGAAGGCGGAGCGGGTGGCCCCGGGCGGGGACGACGCGGCCCGGCCTCTGACCGAGAAAGGGCAGCGGGACGCGCGGGGGCTCGGCCGGTGGATGCGGGACCACGACCTCGCGATCGACCTGGTCGCGACGAGTCCCCACGTCCGGGCCCGGGAGACGGCGACCCTGGTGCTCCAGGGGGCGGTCATGCCGCCCCCGCTCGAGACCTGGGACGAGCTGCGGCCGGGCGGGGCGGTGAAAGCGGTCCTCGCGCGGCTCGCGGCGTTCGATCCGGCCGGAGCCGTGCTGGTCGTCGGGCACGAACCCCTCCTCTCGACGCTCGCGTCGGCCGCGATCGGAGGGGGACGAATCCGGCTGGCCAAGGGTGCACTGGCGAAGGTGGGGGGATTCGCGCCAGGGGCCTCAGGGGACCCAGGAGGCGGTGGTGCGCTCGAGCTGCTCGTGACCCCGGCGCTGATCGCGCCGGGGCCGTGAGGGCCGGGTGTGGATCGGCGGGCACGCGACACTCCGTGTGGAGACGCCGTCTCCGCCCGGCTCCCGTCATCCTTGCGAGGAGGACGAATATACTTTCGTCGTGAGGGTTGGATATTCTTGTTCGACCCCGGTCCGACCTGGAGGACCGTTGGCTCCTCTGCGTCGGCAACCGGTACGCGGGCGGAGACGGCGCCTCCGGCCAGGAACTCCCAGGGGAGGCGGCCCTGCGCTATCCGGCGGAGGCGCAGCGGGTCCTCGTCCCAGATCCGATCGCAGCGATCCGGGCCGGCCGGCGATCCTCTGTTCGCGAAGTGACGCCGGATTCCCGCCGACGACGAGATCCGTTTCGGTTCGCCGCTTACGAATGCGAAGTACATCTGGCCGGCACGCGAGCGCTTAACCCGTTGCAGATCCATCGTTCTCTGTGCCACGCCCGGCCTGTCTCGTCGAGTTCGCATACCTCCGGGCAGCCGCGGTCGTCGCCGTGATTGTGATCCACACCGTCGCCCCTCCGATCACCGGCGGCTCGGCCGGCCCCCTTCTCTGGCCGTATGTCGCGATCGACGTGGCCGCCCACATCGCCGTGCCGCTCTTCGTCTTCGTTTCGGGCGCGGTCCTGATGCATGCCCACCCCCCGCCGGTCGCCGGCTGGCCGTTCATCACCCGGCGGCTCGCCCGGCTGCTGCCGCCGTACATCGCGGTCTCGGCCGTCTACCTCCTCGCCCGTGCCCTCGAGGAAGGGCCGCCGACCGCGGCCGAGGTCGTTCTCCGCCTGCTCACGGGAACGGCCTACTTCCACCTCTGGTTCGTCGTGCTCGTCGTCGGGCTCACCCTCATCTATCCCGTGCTCGCCCCCCGGGTCCGCTTTGCCCGCCCGCGGACGATCGGTCGGCTCGTCGTCCCCCTGGCCCTCCTCGCCTCGGCCTACTTCCTGCTCAAGGCCCTCCTCTATCTCGTCCAGCCCGGGTGGGTGCTCTCGGCCGTCCTCCTCCAGGGCCTCGCTCCGGCTGGCTACCTGCTCTTCTTCGTCGCGGGGATGGCCGTCACGGCCCACCCGGATCAGGCTGATCGGCTCATGGTGTGGCTCACGCCGGCGCGGGCCGCACCGGCCGTCCTTGTCGCGCTCCTACTGGGCGCGGCCCGGTTCGCGGCCTGGCTCGAGCCGTCACCGGCCCGAACCGTCCTCGCCGGCCTCTCGTTTCTCGCCGAGCCGTTCGCGTACCTGCTGGGCTTCGGCCTCGCCCTTGCCGCGGCCCGGGACCTCGGTCTCCGGCCCCTGCCCCGGCTCCAGCGAACCCTCGTCGCCCTCGGCGGGGCGAGCTACGGGATCTACCTGGTCCAGGGGGGCATCATCGACCTCGTGACCGGCTCGCTCGCGCGTCCCGGTCTCTATCCGGCCTCGGCGGCCTACCTGCCGGTGACGGTGCTCGCGACCCTCGCTCTCTCGTGGGGGGTGGTCGCCCTCGCCTCCGGGGCCGTGCGGGCGCTCAGGGGAACGGGTTGACGGTCACGGTAACGACGCTGCAACCTCCCGCGGGACCGGTCGGTACCACCTGTGGCCGTCCGACCGGCCCGGCTCGGGCGCCGGTCCTGATCGGATCCGGCGACGCGGTCACCACGCCCTCTCCGAAGCCGTCCGCCAGCGGCATTTCCTCCCTCGCGGGCTCGTCGGGCGCAGGGGGCCCAGACCTTGATGAAGGCTGCGGTTGCGGGAGTCACCGCCGCAGCGGCAGGGTCGCCGTGAAGGCTGTCACTATCTCCCTCGCCTTCTCGAGCGGCATCCCGAGCTCGGCCGCAAGCAGGGGCGCGTACTGCTCGATCATCCTCTCGCGGGGGAGATCGGGCTCGACGAACGCTCCACCCCGGTAGCAGTGGGTGCAGTACCGGATGCTTGGGGAGCTGTCCGCCCCGGTCCCCGCGTCGTCCGGTTTCCCGAGCGGCACGCCGCAGCTCTGGCAGGTCTCGCGGGTGTCGTTCATGAGCGTGCATCTCCTCTGTCGCGTCCGTCCTCGTGAGCGCCCGCCACGAGCGCGGGCGGCATCAGGGTCCGGGCCGCCACCTCCTCCTCCGCCGGGACCCCGTCGGCCGCGAGCTGCCGGGCGACCGCGTCCATCGCCTCCCCGACCTCGACCAGGTGCCCGTCGGGGTCGTAGAACCGGACCACGCGCTGGGCCCGGGGCGCCGTCTCGAACGGGCGCGCGAGGCGGACGCGCCCCTCGAGCTCCGCCGCGAACGCCTCGATCGCGTCGGTCTCGGAGTAGAGCTCTGAGCGCGGCCGTTCGACCGGTGACGGGTCCTGCCCGCCGTAGATCATGGTCCGGGCATCGGCCGTCTCCCCGATCGAGAGCCCGCACGCAGAGGTCACAAGGCCGTTCAGTTCGAGGGAGAGACAGGTCGAACAGCTCGCGGTAGAAGTCGCCCAGGGCGGGCACGTCGTCGCTGAAGAGGACGACCGAGGAAGAGCGGATCGTGATGACCGTTCCGGGGGCCGAACCGGCGCCGCACGGATCAGCATCCGCCGCTGCGAGAGAATAAAGGGTCGGGCCCGCCGCGGCCCGACGGGTCGACAGAGGGCAGCGCCCGGGACGGGCAGCCCTCGAATCCCGGCCAGGCTCGGCGGGGACTACGACTCCCCGCTCATGATCTTCACGGCCCTGATGGCCGTCTCCCACTTCTCGGGGTTGTCGACAAGGAGGGTCGTGGGCTCCATGTTCCCCTCGAAGTGGACCACCAGGGACCTCCGGCCGGTTGCGCCGAACGAGCTCATGGTGTCGATCGGCTGGTCGATCTTCGCCTCCGACGAGCGGGAGAGGAGCCCCCCGGATGCGGCCTCGAAGACCAGCCGGTGGGTCGTGAGGGTCAGTGTACCCTTCCCGAAGAAGTCCGACTTTGCACTATCCTGCACGATGACCTGTTCGTCTTCCTGTAACGATTCCATGCGTCTTCCGCCACCAGAATGGATCTCGGTGCCCGACCTATTTCTATATGTAGTGACCCCCCCGCCTCGTCCCTGCCGTATTACCCGTCCGACGGACGTAACCTCGTGCAGGCCACGATAGATCCCGTCTGGCGCACCGGCACGCCCTCCGCACGCCCTCCGGCCATGTCCTCGTGTATCGCCGCCGGGAAACAGGCCTTCCGCCGCGACGAGGCCCAGCCCTCGCGGCGCCCTCTCAGCGCCTGCGACGCCGGGGCGTTTCCCCCCGGGCCTGCCGCCCGGGTAAAATGGAAAGATATAACGGGTGCCGGAAAGACAACCACCACGATGACGATGACGGGCCCGCGCTGGCTTCTCCTCCTGGCTGTCGCCGTCCTCGCGGTCACTTCGGCGGGGTGCCTCCGCGAAGGGACTGCCAGCGTCACGGGGATCACGGTCGAACCCGTGAACGTGACAGCCGGGGCGGTGGTGCTGAACGTGAGCACGACAGTCCAGCACTGGTCCGGGCCCGGGATCGGGGCCGGCCTCCTCCGAATTGAGGCCCTGGACGACGAGACCGGCCTCCGGGTCCACGAGGGGATGCGGGAGTTCGACCGGGTCGGCCCGGGGAGCACGATCGTGGTGCCCTACGAGCTGACCCTGCCCCGCCGGGGCTCGTACCGGGTCCGCGCGAGTTTGGCCGGCGGGGGCGTGCAGACCGGCGCTGGCGAGGTGACGGTCCGCTCGCTCGAGCGGCTCCCGCCGGACGACGCCCGGACCCCGATCGCGCTCGCGGACATGGACTTCCTGGTCCGGGGGGTCGAGAACGGCCGGGTCCGGATCGAGGCGGAGGTCCAGCTGACGAACCAGGGAGACGGGCCGAACCCGGATCTCGTCGTCGAGATCAAGGCGCGGGAGGCCGACGCCCGGCTCCTTGCCGACCGGCAGTGGACAACGGTGGGTGCCATCCGCCCGGGGGCGACCGTGACCCGAAACGTCACCCTTTCGGTCCCGGATCAGCATAACTACGAGGTCGAGGCCGTGCTCTGGAGCGGTGACGTGATTGTCGAGCGGGGTTCGCGGTCGGTGAATCTCGCCCCGAACACGACCGTGCCCGGGGGTACAGAGTTCACGGTCCGGCGGATCGATACCGGCGAGTTCGTCACGGCCCGGGAGACCGGGGGGCACGTGCTGGTCCCGGTGCCGACCCGCACCCCGGGCTTTGGTGGCCCGGCGGTGCTCCTGGGGCTCGCCCTCGTCGTTCTCACGCGGAGGTGGCACCATGACTGATGCCGTTCCCGGCGGGACACCGACCGGGGTGCCGCCATCGACCCCGCGTCCGGAGGAACGACGCCGGGAGTTCCGAGAGTCCCTCTTGGCGTTCGTGGTCACCGGCCTGGCGGGGATTGTCCTTCTCCTCGTCCTCTTCGCGACCATGCAGCTCTACTTTGCTGTGCAGGAGACGATCCGGTACTGGGTGGCCGACCAGTACGTGCCGCTTGTCAACGGGGCCTTCTACCTCCTGGTCATTTTCTGCGGGGTGTACCTGGTCCTGCGGCTGCTCCGGCGGGGCTCGTGATGGGGGGTCTGCGCCGGGCCGTCGCGCCCGATCACCGCGCTCCCCCGTTCGCGTCTCTCTGTCCCCACCCGGGAACGAAGTGCGCAGCGGATCCGGGCCTCTCTGACGTGCACCGTCCCGGAGAACACCGGGAAGAGAAGATGGGGAGGGGACGGCTCAGACCTCGGCCCGGGCGTCGACCAGGCCGAAGCTCTCGACCCGCGGTTCGGGCCGGTGTTCGCGGAACTGCCGGAGCCCGACCGTCAGGTCGCGCGTGAACGCGAAGTAGCCGATCTGCGTCTTCCGGCAGAGGCTGAAGGCCATCTCCATCAGCCCGCGCGGGTCGGGCCGGCGCTCGCCGAGCCAGATGTGGAAGATGTTCCCGCCGTCCACGATCGGGAAGAAGACGTGCTCGAGCTCCATCCTTTTTGTCAGCGGGACGGGGGCGCCCGGGGCGACGTGCGTCCCGTTCGTGTAGTAGATCGGCAGGTCCGTCGCGGTCCCGAGCCGGGCCAGCGCGTCCTCGAGGTCACCCTTGATCACCTTCTCGGCGTGCGGCCGGAAGCGGCGGTCGAGCAGGTCCGCGACCGCGAACCGCTGCCCGGTCGTCTCCGCGGGCGTCCGCGCGAGCGCGATCGTCATGCCGTGCTTTGCCGAGAGCTCGTGGGCGTAGAGTTCGAGCTCGGTCATGGCGCGGATGGCGAGCCTGAACGCCTCGCGGTTCTCGTGGAGCTGCGCCCCGCAGTGGTGCTGGACCATCTCGTTGACCCCGACCACCCCGATGGTGTAGACCAGCGGGTCCAGGTCGACCGCGACGGCCCCGCGCTCGCCCGTGTTCGGGTCCTTCGGCCGCTGCATCGCGAACGGCATCCGGCCGTTGCTCCGGACGTTGTTCATCCAGCGCCGCTTTATCCGGAAGGTCTCGACGGCCTTGTCCATCAGGCCCTTCAGCTCGGCGAAGAGCCGGTCGTCTGAGCCCTCGGCGATGTACGCGGCCCGCGGGCAGTTGACCGAGACCACCTGCCAGGACCCCATCGAGAAGTGCGCCCCGTCTTTGAAGATGAGCTTGTCGTCGAAGCCCGAGTCGTTCTCAGCGAGGCTCGAGAACTGGTACGCGCAGCACTGGTAGCACGAGATCCCCTTGCCCGCGCCGCGGTACGCGGGGAGCTGGTTGTCGTAGTACGGTGTCCCGAACTTCGAGGCGAGCTCGAACGACTTCAGGTAGAGATCGCGGTACGTCGGGAGGTCCGGGTGCGCCGCGTTGAACCCCTCGTCCTCGACCATGAAGTCGGGCTCGATCGAGATCTCGGGCTTGGGGAAGTTGAACGGCTTGCCCCAGGCGTCGCCCTCGAGCATGACGTCCATCAGCCCCTGGAAGAGGAGCCTGACCTCGCGCTCGAACTCGCCGTAGACCCGGCGCGGGGCCTGCTCGCCGTCCCAGACCTTGCCCTTGTACACGCAGGGCTTGTCTTTCCAGAGCGCGGGCACGCCCGGCGAGAGCTGGACCGACGAAAAGACGAGCTGGCCGCCCCGCGCGACCATCATCTGGGTCATCTCGTAGACGAACATCTGCATCAGCTGCTTGATCTCGTCGTACGGCATCCCCTCGAGGTACGGCGAGAGGAAGGTCAGGAAATTGTAGTAGCCCTGGCCGCCCGCGAAGTTGGTCTGGGCCGAGCCGAGCGCTTTCACCGCGTGGAGCACGGCCACCTCGGCCCTCTTCGCCGGGCCCGCGACCGATGCCTTGGTCCCGTTTCCGTCGGGCATGAGGCCGTAGTAGAGGAAGTAGCGGAGGTCCCAGTCCTGGCAGAAGGGGCGGGTCCCGAAGTACTCGAGGTCGTGGATGTGGAGGTCGCCCGAGAGGTGGTGATCCGCGATCTCGGGCGGGAGCTGGAGCAGGTACTGCTCCTTCGAGATCTTGTCGGCCTTCTTCTTATGCGAGGTCTCGGCGTTCTCCTGCAGGTTCGCGTTGTCGTGGGCCTCGAAGCCCCGCCCGACGTCGATCAGGTGGGCGTCGTAGACCGGCGTGCCCACGCGGGTGCAGACGTTCCGGTACCGGACCAGGCCACGCTCGAGCAGGACCATGTTCATGATCTCGCGGATCAGGGGGGCCGAGAGGGCGGTCAGGTTCAGCCGGCGGATCCGGTCCTCGACCTCGCGCGCGACCGCCCGCGCGGTCTCCTCGTCCGCGCCCTCGCCGTCGTAGAAGATCTCGACCAGCCGCGTCTCGACCAGGATCTGCCGGACGATCCGCTCGCGGTCCCACTCGAGGATGTGCCCGTCAGACCGCCGGACGGACGGCATGGCCGGGATCCAGACCCCGTCGAGGGTCGCCTGGCGGCTCGGCTCCGGGGGGGTCACGGGTTCACGCCCCGTCGAGGACGGCGCCGACGGCTGACGGGTCCACGGCGCCCCCCCTGAAGAGCTCGGCCGACGTCAGGAATGTGTCCCCCTTCCGCAGGACGGGCGCCTCGCTCGCGAAGACGCCGTTGAGCCTTAGCTCGGTCAGCGCGGCCGCGGAGGACATGTCCTCTTCCGCGTACGCGACCCCGTGTTCGTCAAGATACGCCTTCAATAGCTCGCAGTTCGGGCAGAACTCGAGCCGGTACACGATCACCCCATCCATCTCTCAACCACCACCGTTGCGCGGGT
This sequence comes from uncultured Methanospirillum sp., assembly GCA_964461885.1. Lineage (GTDB taxonomy): Archaea > Halobacteriota > Methanomicrobia > Methanomicrobiales > Methanospirillaceae > UBA288. Next base: position 18,335 of record CAYWVY010000003.1, read on the forward strand.
TACCTGTTGGCCCCGGAGTATATTTTCAGTTATGGTATGACCCCCGGGCCGTCCGCGATGGTCCACGAGACCGTGACCGACTCCTCGCCCTCGACGGCCTCGGGCTCGAACGAGGTCGGGGTCATCGCGCCGCGCATGGCCCGCGACTCGTACACGAGGGGCGAGGCCACGTGGATCTCGGTCCAGCCGTACTCGATCCCGGCGATCGGACCGAGCGAGACGCCGGCGGTCCCCGCGATCGTCGCGGCGTTCCGTCGCGCGGCCCCGACCGCGGCGGCGAGGAGGCGCTGCCGGAAGGCGTCGGAATCCGCGAGCTCGAACGAAACCCTGAGCTCGACGCCGGGTGCGGCGTCCGCGATCGCGTCGAGGACACCACCGGCGTCGGCGGCCCGCGGGAGCTCGAGCCGGAGGGCGTGCACGGCCGCGTACCCCTGGAAGAGCCGTTTCTGCCGCTTCGGGTCCCACTCCTCGTCGAGGGCGACCCCGAACCGCGTCGTCTTCAGGGCAGCGCGCGAAACCCCCTGCGCTTCCAGTGCGGCGCGGATCGCTTCGACCTCGATCGCGGCCCGCTCGACCGCGTCCGCGTAGTCCGTGGACCGCCCCCTGACCTGGAACCCGAGCACGGTCAGATCGGGATCGGCCCGGAGCCTGCCGCGTCCCTGGACGCGGATCATCGCATCGCCCATGCCTGAGCGTGGTGCGTTCGCGCTCTTCAAGGGATCGCCCGTGCACACGCTTATGCGCCCGCCGCCCTGCATAGTACTTGCGTGCGCTCCCGCCTCGCCCGGCTCATGGCGGTCTCGCCGGTCCGCCGGCAGTCCCTGATCGGGCTCTTCGCGACCATCGGCTCGACCCTGCTCGGGTTCGTCGCGACCGTGTACATCGCGCACGCGGCCGGCGCCGAGGCCCTCGGAGCCTTCTACCTCCTCTCGGCCTACCTCGGCTTCCTCCTCCTCGCCTCGGACCCGGGCCTGGGCGGGGCCGCTGCCCAGCGGATCGCCGAACGCAACGAGCCGGCCGCGCACTTCTCGGCGTACGCGATCATCCGCGTCGCGCTCGCGCTGGCCGTCGCGGCCGGGCTCGTAGCGGCAGGCCCCCTATTCGTCGACCTCGGGGCCTCGGGCCTCTTCCCCTGGCTCGTCCTCGCGCTGCTCGCCGCGACCCTCGCCGGGATCGTCGCGACCGGGGTCTGGGCGACCGGGCAGGCCGGGATCGGCCAGGTGGCCGAGCTCGTCGGCGTCGGGGCGCGGGTCGCGATCCAGGTCGCCGCCGTCGCGGCCGGGTACGGCGCGGCGGGCCTCGCGGGCGGATTCGTGGCGGGCACGCTCGCGGCCGCGCTCGTCAACCTCCGCTTCCTGCCCCTGCGGCCCGTCCGCTTCGGTGCCCGCCACGTCGCCTCGCTCGCGCCGTTCGCGCTCTGGTCGTTCCTGATCACGCTCGTGGCAGTCGTCAGCGCGAACGCGGACACGGTCCTGATCGGCCACCTCCTCTCGGATCGCGAGGTCGCACTCTACCGGATCCCGCTCCAGCTCGCGGCCCTCGCGGTCCTCTCGACCATGCCACTCCGGGCCTCGCTCGCGCCCCGGATCGCGGGCTGGACGAAGGCCGGCGCACTTGACGAGGCGGCGGCGGCCCTGGCCCGGGCCTGGACCTTCGCCCTGCTGCTCGCGGTGCCGGCCGCCGTCGGCGGGCTCCTGCTCGCGGACCGGCTTCTCTACTTCCTCTACGGCGCCGAATTCGCCGGGGCCGCCCCCGCGCTCTCCGTCCTCTTTCTCGCCCAGCTCGTCTCGGTCGGCTCCCTGCTCGAGGGGATGGCTCTCTCGGCCGTCGGGCGGCCGCGCGGGGCCTTCGCGGCGGCCGGCGCCGGGGCCGTGGTACTCGTCATCGGCGACCTCGCCCTGATCCCCGTCTGCGGCGTTGCGGGCGCGGCCCTGGCCCTCCTCGCCTCGACGGCGGTCGCGACCGTCCTCGCCCGGCTCCTGCTCCGCCGGACGGTCCGGGTCCGGCTCGAGCGCCGCCCCCTTGGCGCCATCGCGTTCGGGGCCGGGCTGATGGCCGGCGCCGTGCTCGCGTACCGGGCCGTGCTGCCCCCCGACTCCCTGCTCCTCCTGGTCGGCGCGGTCGCGCTCGGGGCCGTGGTCTACCTCGGCGCGGTCCTCGCGCTTGACCCGACGATCCGGGCCGAGGTGGCCGGCCTCGCGCGGGCCGTTCTCTAGGTGCGGGTCGACCGATCCTGCTTTGTACCGGGCGCGCCCACACTCTCCCCCATGGTGCGGACGTTCGTCGCAGTCGACCTCCCGGAGGAGATGCGGGCCCGGATCGCCGATACCGCGCAGGTCCTTCGCGGCTCGGAGGCACGGCTCACTTTCGTGGCCCCGGCCCAGATCCACGTCACGCTCGCGTTCCTCGGCGAGGTCGATCCCGAACGGATCCCGGCTGTCGCAACCGCGCTCGAGGCTGTCCGGCCGGCCTCATTCGACCTTGCCGTCGGCCCGATCGCGGGGAACAGCCGGTCGTCCCCGCGGACGATCTGGTGCCCGTGCACCGACGACGGCGCGCTCGCCGCGCTCGCCGGGGCCGTGGGCGCCGCAATCGAACCGCTCGGCTTTCCCCACGAGCGGCGCCCCTTCCGGGGCCACGCGACGGTCGCGCGGGTCAGGGCCTTCCACCCCTCCCTCCTCGACGGGCTCGCGGCCCTGCCCCGCGACGGCTTCGGGATCTTCAGGGTCGAGCGCTTCCGGCTCAAGAAGTCCACACTCACGCCGCAGGGTCCCGTATACGAGGACCTCGCGGAGGTGGTCCTCTGACCGACGAGATCCGCGCGGCCGTCCTGGCCGAGATCCGGCCGCGGCCGGACGAGCTCGCCCACCTCCAGGGCGTGATCGACCGGCTCGTGCCCGCCATCGAGGCCCGGGGCGCCGGCGCCATGGTCGTCGGCTCGGCCTCGCGCGGAACCTGGGTCCGCGGCGACCGCGACCTCGACCTCTTCCTCCTCTTCCCGCCCGGGCTCGACCGCGACTCCCTGGAGCGCGACGGGCTCGCCATGGCCCGCGCCATCGCCCTGGAGTTCGGCGACGGCTACCGCGAGAAGTACGCCGAGCACCCGTACATCAACGCGATCGTGGACGGGATCGACGTGGACCTGGTCCCGTGCTACTGCGTGGCCTCCGCGACCGAGATCCAGAGCGCGGTCGACCGGACCCCGTTCCACACGCGGTACGTCGCCGAACGGATCGCTGGGCTCGTGGACGACGTCCTGCTCCTCAAGCAGTTCACCAAGGCCGGCGGGGTCTACGGCTCGGACCAGATGACCGAGGGGTTCGCCGGGTACCTCTGCGAGCTCCTGGTCCTCCGGTACGGCTCGTTCGGGGGCGTGCTCGCGGGCGCGACCGGCTGGCGGCCGGGGATCGTGATCGACCTCGAGGGGCATGCCGCGAAACGGTTCGAGGAGCCGCTCGTGGTGATCGACCCGGTCGACCCGAACAGGAACGTCTCGGCCTCGGTCTCGCTCTCGAAGATGATGGCCTTTGTCGAGCTCGCCCGGGGCTACCTCGCGGCCCCGTCGGCCGCGTTCTTCGCGGTCCGGCCCGACCCCCCGGTGGAGGCCGGAGCGTTCGCGAACGCGCTCGCCGAGCGCGGGACCGCGCTCTACGCCCTCCGGTTCCCGACCCCGAACCTGATCGAGGACGTGGTCGTGCCCCAGCTCCGCAAGAGCCTGGACGGTCTCGTCCAGCTCCTCGCCCGGCACGGCTTCGCCGTCAACCGGGCGGACTGCGAGATGGGCCCCGAGCACTGCCTGCTCGTCTTCGAGCTGCTGGTCGACACCCTCCCGGCGGTCGCGCGCCACCAGGGTCCGCCGCTCTGGAACGGCGAGAATGCGGCGAAGTTCCGCGAGAAGTACGAGAACCCGCCCGCCGCCGGGCCGTTCGCGGGCCCGTTCATCGAGGACGGCCGGTACGTGGTCGAGGTCCCGCGCCGTTACCGGACGGCCGGGGCCCTGCTCGGGTCAGACGAGATCCTCGGGGTCTCGCTCGGCAAGAATGTCCGGCGGGCCCTCGCCGACCGCGAGCTCCTGTCCGGCCGGGACTGCTGGTCCGCGGAGTTCTCCCCGTTCCTCGGGGCCTTTCTCGACCCGGCCTCGCCACTCATCCGGATCGGGCGCGGCTAGGCTACTTTATGCCCGCTCGCCACCGCGTCAGGGGTGACCAGCGGACGAACCGGGAGGCCGGCGGGGTCAGCCCCGTCGCCGTCCCGGTGCCGATGGCGGCCCGCGTACCCTTCGGTTCGGCGACCGTGCGGCCCGCGCCGCCGGAGATCCCGGTCGGCGGGTTCAGCGGGATGGCGCCGACGACGTACCGGCGCGTGCCGAAGCGGGAGCCCGGCTGCACGGGCGTCGCCGTCGGCACGGGGGTCACTTCGGCCACGGGCGCCGTCGTGATCGGGCCGGCGTCCAGGGACGCGGTGTAGATGTCCCAGTTCCCGTTTCGGTCCGTCTCCCAGACGATCCGGGTCCCATCGATCTCGGGGTCCTGGTCCGCGACGTCGACCCCGTTCGCGGTGATCTGTGTGCCCGTCTCGAAGTTCATGCTGTAGACCCAGATCTCGGGCCCGGTTCCCTCGACCTCGAGCACGACCCGGGCGCCGTCGATCCGCTGGCCCAGGTGGCTCCCCGCGCCCACCTCGATGGCCCGGGGCAGACCGCCCGTGATCGCGTGGCTGTAAGCCCTCCGGTTTCCCGGCTCCCCGGCGAGGTAGGTCACCGCGCCGCCGCCGAGGTCCGGGCTCGAGGGGCGGCCCGCCGGGGCGATGCGGTAGGTCGAGAGCGAGGCGTAGTCGTAGACGGCGAGGGACGTCCCGCCATCCGCCCCCTCAGAGACCCAGATCACCTGGTTGCCGTCGACCGAGGGGGAGTGCTGGTCCCCGGTCGAGGTCATCAGGGTCTCGACCCCCGTTTCGAGGTCGCGGTGATAGACGTCCCAGTCGCTCCCCCGTCGGTCCTGCCAGACGACCCGGTTGCCGGAGATCCTCGGGCGGGACCGCTCGCCGGGAGCGGCCGCGACCGTCGTTGTCGCCCCCGTGCCGAGCTCGTAGAGCAGGATGGTGGCGGCCCCGGACTGGTACACGATCCGGCCCCCGTCGATGTCGGGGTTCGTCTCGTCCGCGGCCGACGAGCTGACCCGCGTCTCGACCCCCGTCTCCAGGTCCTTCATGTAGATGTCACGGTTGCCGTGCCGGGAGTCCTCCCAGGCTACGACGTTTCCCGAGACCACGGCGTTCCTCTGGTCGGCGGGGTCGATGCAGACCGGTGTCTCCGCCCCGGAAAAGACCGCGAGGGCGGCCGCCAGGACGACCAGGATCGCGAATCGATGGACGTTCATCGCCTTTCTCCACGTATGACTTGATAATAACGATTTCGTTGTTGTCGGCGCGGCAGCGGTTACCAGACCGTCCAGGAGGCGACGCTCGTGGCCACGATGGCCGCGAGCCCGGGAACCCGCTTGAGGTCTCGAGGACGAGCGGGGTGGTCAGCCCCGTACCTTCAGCGACCAGCCTGTCGACCGCGGCGCTGAGCCCGGAGGTCAGAACGAGGAAGAGTGCGACCGCGAAGTGGTCGTCAGGCCGTGCCATGGTCGCCCTCTCGCAGTCGCCCCTCCCGGGAACGAAAAACTCTCCGAAACCTGCGCAGCCCGGGCCGACCCTGAGAATAACCATTATCCACCGGCCCCGCGGATCACTTCTCATGGTCCGGCTGTTTCCCGTCCTCTCGGCTCTCGTCCTCCTGCTCGCCCTGCTCCTCGCCGGCTGCCTCGGGGCCGGGCAGGCGGCAGCGCCGCCCGCGGCGAACGCGAGCCCGAACGGGACCCCGGTTTCGAACGTCACCCATGGAGCCACCATGACGAACACGACCACCACCCTGGTCTTCCGCGACCCCGATCTCTCCTTCGAGCTTGTCCGGACCCTCGGCAAGGCCCTCGGCCACGGGGCCGATCTCGGCGAGAGCCTTGAGACGGCCCGCCGGATCGCCGCGCATGAGCCCGAGGGGCTACGCCCTGTCCTCGATGCCTGGTATCGCGAATGGAATGCGACTGCCGGGCGCATCCACACCATCGGCGTTGGGTGCGAGGCGAAAAACCACACGGTCAGCGCCGGGGAGGCCTATCTCCGGTCCTCGGAGTACTACCGCGCGGCCGACTTCTTTCTCCACGATGACCCGGCGAACCCCGAGATCGTCAGGCTCTGGGATGCCATGCACGACGACTTCGTGCGGGGCCTGACCCTCACGGGCGTCCGGTTCGAGGAGATCGAGATCCCGTACGAGAATACCACTCTCCACGGCTACTTCTTCCCAGCCTACGCCGACGGCCGACGGGCGCCGACGGTCGTCGTCCACCAGGGCTTCGACGGGACGGCGGAGGAGTGCTGGTACGGCGTCGGGGCCGACGCCGTCGCCCGGGGCTACAACGTTCTCGCCTTCGACGGCCCCGGGCAGGGCCGGGCCATCCGGAAGCAGGGTCTTCATTTCCGCCCCGACTGGGAGGCCGTGGTCACGCCCGTGCTCAACTGGACCCTGGTCCGGCCCGATGTCAATCCCGACCAGGTCGTGCTCTACGGGATCAGCATGGGCGGGTACCTCGCGCCCCGCGCGGCCGCGTACGAGCCCCGGCTCCGGGCCGTTATCGCGAACGAGGGTGTTTACGACGTCTTCGAGAACGATGCGAACGCAGCCCGCATGACGACCGATCAGCTCAGCGACTTCGTCGAGAGGTCGCCCGACGCGTACAACCAGATCGTGGCCGGGATGATCCGGAACAGCACCCAGCTCTACTGGGCCACGACGCACGGCCAGTGGGCCTTCGGTGTGACCACGCCCGCCGAGTTGATGCGGGCCCATCAGGCCTACACCATGAACGGCTCGGCCGACCGGATCCGCTGCCCGGTCCTCGTCCTCGACGTCGAGGGCGAGCAGTTCTTCGGCGACCAGAGCCGCCGGCTCTACGATGCCCTGCCGCCGGATCGGCGGACGATGATCACCTTCGGCGCGAGCGAAGGGGCCGGGCTTCACTGCCAGGCAGGGGCTCAGCTCCTGGGAAACCAGCGGATCTTCGACTGGCTTGACGAGGAACTGGCGCAGGGTGGGGTGGGCAGATAACACCCTCTTTCGGGACTGACGGGGCGATCGTCGCCGATCTCGCGGTGCTACGCGCCCGGCGAAAGAGATGATATATGGGAGGTGAGACCTACAAGTAGCGATGGTCCCCCCGTTCCGGGTCCTCTACGTCGACGACGACCCCGGCCTGCTCGAGATTGGGAAACTCTTTCTGGAGCGGGCCGGCCCTTTCTCGGTGGAGACCTGCGACTCGGCCGAACGCGCGCTCGACCTCCTCGCCGTCGAGCCGTTCGCGGCGGTCGTCTCGGACTACCAGATGCCCCGGATGGACGGCATCCAGCTCCTCGTGCTCGTCCGCGAGCGGTACGGGCCCCTCCCCTTCATCCTCTTCACGGGCCGGGGCCGGGAGGAGGTCGTCATCCAGGCGATCAACGAGGGCGCGGACTTCTACGTCCAGAAGGGCGGGGATCCGAAGGCCCAGTTCGCCGAGCTCGCCCACCAGACCCAGGTCGCGATCGAGCGGCGGGCGACCGAACGGGCGCTCGAGGAGAGCGAGCGGCGGTTCCGCGCCCTGATCCAGAACTCCTCGGACATCATCCGCATCATCGATCGTGACGGGAGGATAGCCTACGAGTCGGACTCGGGCGCCCGGATCCTCGGGCACCCCCCGGGGCGCCTGTTCGGCAGAAGCCCCCTCGAGTTCATCCACCCCGACGATCGCGAGTGCGTCCGCGAGGCCCTCGGGGAAGTCTACGCCAACACGAACGCGGGCACCCCGACCGGGTTCCGGATCCAGCACGCCGACGGGGGCTGGGTCGCCGTCGAGTCGGTGGCCGTGAACCTGATCGGGGTCCCGGGCGTGGACGGCATCGTGACGACCACCCGGCCGATCGAGGCGCGCCGGCGGGCGGAGGAGGCCCTCCTCCTGAGCGAGCGGCGGTTCAGGCGTGCCGAGGAGATCGCCGGGATCGGGCACTGGGAGTACCACCTCGAGACCGGGATCATCCTCGCCTCGCAGGGGGCGCAGGCCCTCTACGGCCTGCACGGCGACGAGTGGCCCCTCGCGGAGGTGCAGCGTGTCACCCTCCCCGAGTATCGCCCCGTGCTCGACCGGGCGCTCCGGGAACTCGTGGAACGCGGGCGGCCGTACGAGGTGGAGTTCTCCATCTGCCGCGTCGATGACGGGCGACGGCAGGAACTCCGCTCGGTCGCCGAGTACGACCTGGTCCGGCGGACCGTCTTCGGCATCCTTCACGACATCACCGAGCAGCGTCGTGCCAAAGACGCCCTCCGGCTGAGCGAGGAGCATTACCGGACGCTTGCCGAGGACATGCCCGTCTTGCTCTGCACGTTCCTACCGGACGGCACGCTCACCTACGTCAACACGGCCCTGGCCGCCCGGGCCGGGCGGCCCCCAGAGGAGCTCACGGGACGGTCGTTCTTCGACATGATCTCCCCGGACGACCGCAGGATCGTGAAGGCTGCCCTCGCCGGGCTCTCCACGGACCGGCCGGTCGAGACCCATGAGCAGGAGTACCGCGCCCCCAGCGGCGCGACCCGCTGGGAGCAGTGGACGAACCGGGCCTTCTTCGGCCCTGAGGGAGAACTCGTCCGGCTCCAGGCAGTGGGGCTCGACATCACCGATCTCCGGGAGGCCGAGGCGTCTCTCTGCCGGGCGAACCGGGCACTGACCCTCCTCTCGGGGGTCACGCGCCACGACATCGACAACCAGCTCGCCGTGCTGCGGGGGTATCTCTTCCTCGCCCGGGCGGAGGTGGAAACTCCCTCGACCGCTGAGTACCTTGAGCGGAGTCTGGCGGCTGCGGAGAGGATCGCCTCCCTGATCCGGTTCACCAGCGCGTGGGAGGGGATCGGCGCCCGGCCCCCGGTGTGGCTGGACGCACGTAAGATGGTTGAGGACGCGGCGCGGGAGACGCCCACGGGCACTGTGCAGGTACAGAACGATCTGCCGGACGGGTTCAGCATCTACGCGGACCCGATCTGCATCCGGGTCGTGGCCGGCCTGATCGAGAACGCGGTCCGCCACGGCGGGACGGTCACGAGGATCCGGTTCTCGGCCGAAAAGACCGGGGACGGCGGACTCGCCGTCGCCTGCGGGGACGACGGCACGGGCGTCCCGGAGGACACGAAGGAGCGGATCTTCGAACGGGGCTACGGGGCGAACACCGGACTCGGGCTCTACCTCGCCAGGGAGGCGCTCGGGCTGACCGGGATCGCGATCGCCGAGAACGGCACCCCCGGGGCGGGCGCCCGGTTCGAGCTCCTGGTGCCGGCAGACTCGTGGCGCCCCTCCCCGAGTTGCTGACCAACCTATCTACGAGATCCAGGCCATCTCCGATTCCATGCGCCCGCCGAGCACGCGGCCGGTCGCGCCGCAGTCCGGGCAGCAGGCCGCTCCCTCGCGCCATCACCCCTCTTTCGGCCGCGCCCCGCCACCCCAGGCCTCGAACCCGCTCGCTCGCCGCCGGTCGCTCGAACTCGACCACGACGAGGTCGGGGATCCGGTCGCAGTGGGGGCACCAGAGCTCGGCCGAGAGCCCGGCGATCCCGGTCCGCGCCGCCTCTTCGGAGACCGGGACCGGGTGGCCGTAGTCGTGCCGCTCCCCTGCCGCGTCGCGGTAGATCTCCCAGGGGTCCCGAGGTCCTGACCGAGTACGCGCAGGTATGGCTGTATGCTGGGCCCTGGAGGGGGGTCGCGCAGAGAGATGGAAAAGGTGCGCCGCTCCCACCGCCGCGTCCAGCGCGGTCCTAGAACCGGACCCGCTCCTGCTCGCGCTCGTGCATGTTCACGGCCATGGTCCAGAACCAGGCGGCGCCGTGGGCCAAGCGGAAGATCGCGAGGCGCACGTCGCCCTCGCCCGTGATCGCCCGGAGCCAGGGGCGTGCCTCGTAGAGCCGTTCGGCGAGCGCCGCGTCCTCGAGGAACTCGACCGTGCCCTCGACGCGGAGCTGCCGCCCCACCCCCTGGTCGTCGCCGGGATCGTAGAAGCAGAGCTCGACCTTCGGGTTCGCCTGGAGCTGCCGGCAGACGTCCTTGGTCGAGCCTGTGTGGAAGTAGAACCCGGTCTCGTCCGCGAACCACATCGCGAACCCCCGCACCCGCGGCTGGTCGCCGTCGACCGTCGCGATGAACGCGACCGGGTTCGCGTTCGCGAAGCTCGTGACCTCCCTGAGATCCATACCTACGGGTAACCGACCGCGAATATCAGGGTTGCGGCGGGCCGGGCCCGGCCGGGTGCCGCCGGCCACACCTTGATATTGGCCCGGGCCGGTACAGGAGGGTATGAAAGAGCACGACGATGTCGAGCGGCGCGAGTGGCAGGACCCCGAGGCGATCCTCGCGGGCCTCGGGCTCGGACCCGGCCAGGTGGTGGCCGACGTCGGGTCCGGGGACGGGTTCTTCACCCTCCCGGCCGCGCGGATGGTCGGGCCGCGGGGGATCGTGTACGCGCTCGACCCGTCGGTCGGCCGGCTGAACCGCCTGCACGAGAAGGCCGAGGAGGATGGGCTCGAGAACATCCGGATCCGGGCCGGCACGGCCGAGGAGTTCGTGCTCTGCGAGGGCTGCGCGGACCTGGTCTTCTTCGGCATCTGCCTGCACGACTTTGCCGACCCGGGGACCGTGCTCCGGAACGCGATGACCGCCCTGAAGCCCGGAGGCCTCATTGCGAACCTGGACTGGAAGAAGGAGGAGACGATCCGGCGCGGCGACCTCCTCGGGCCACCGGTCGAGATTCGGTTCTCCGAGGATGAGGCCGTCGCCCTGATCGGCGAGGCCGGGTTCGCCATCGAATCGGTCGAGCCGTACGGCGACTACTTCTACCTGGTCCGGGCACGGCGTCCCTAGCCGGCCGGCTCAGAGGGGTGCGACCGTTGAGACGCCGCGCTCCTTGGAGACCCCGAAGACCCGGTCGGCGACCCCCTCGAGCTCCTGCTCGTGCGAGACGATGATCGTCTGGTCGCACCCGGTCTCGGCGAGGATGTCGCGGAGCCGGTTGAGCTGCCCCGACGAGAACCCGTCGGTCGGCTCGTCCAGGATCAGCAGGCTCTCGCGCCCCATCCCGGCCTCCTCGCGGACCATCGTGTTGAGCGCGAGCCGGTACGCGAGCGCGAGGCTCGTCCGCTCCCCGCCCGAGAGCGAGTCGAGGTCGAGGTCGAGGTCGTACTCGCCCGAGCGGAGCATGGGCGAGAAGGTCTCGTCCACGCGGGCCTCGAGGTCGTCGGTTTCGACGAGCCGCGCGAACCAGTCGGCGAAGAGCCCCTCGAAGCGGAACCGGATCCGCTCGAAGACCTCCTCCTCGATCTCGGCGATGGCGGGGACCAGGTGCGCCGTGAGCCAGCGCTGGACCTCGCCGAGGTACTGCCGCCGTCGCTCAAGGGCGAGCAGGCGTGCGCGCTCCGCTTCGGCGGCGGCGAGCCGCTCGGCCGTCCGGGCCTGCTCCACCTCGTACCGGGTCCGCTCCTGTTCGGCCAGGGCGGCCCGCCCTGCGTTCTCCGCGAGCTGTTCCTCGAAGGCAGCGAGGCGCTGGACCGCCGCCGCGAGGGAGGCCAGCTGCCCGCGCCGCGCTTCGGCCTCCGCCCGCCGCGTCTCCAGACGCACGACGGCCGCTCCGAGCGCTGTCTCCGCGTAGGCCCGCCGGCGGGCGGCCTCCTCCCGGGCCTCGCGCTGTGCGAGCGCGGCCCGGTACGCCGCGACCACCCCGTCGGCCTCGAGCGCAGCCGCAGCGGCCTCGACCTCGGCGTAGCGGCCCGCCTCCACTGCGAGTGCGTCGCGGCGGGCCGTCGTCTCCGCGAGCCGCTCGCGCTCGCCCGGCGCGTAGTCGCCGCACTCGATCCGGCGGGCGACGGCGGCGCATTCGCCGGCGACGGCGGCGCGCTCGGCCCGGCGCTGCTCGAGCTCGCGCCGCCGCCCCTCGAGCAGGGACCGTTCGCCGCGGACCGAGACGAGGTCGCGGCGGATCTTCTCGAAGAGGAGGCGCTGCTCCCCGAGCGCGGCGAGCTCCCGCTCTATCCCGTTGAGGCGCTCGCGGAACTCCCGGGCCTCAGCTTGGGCGCGGGCGGCCTCGACCTCGGCGTCGGCCGCGATGATCGCGAGGTGGTCCGCCGCCAGGGTCTGCCGGCAGGTCGGGCAGGACGCCCCCTCGCCGATCGCCGCGAGCGCCTCCGCGTCGGCGAGTACCTGCACCACCTCCCGCTCTGCGGCCACAGCCTTCGCCTCGGCCGTCCCGCGGTACTGCCGGTACAGCCCGATCTCCTCGGCCACCTGGGCCTCCGGGGCGAGGGCGGCCTCGAGCCTCCCCTCTTCCTCCTCGACGCGGGCCGCCTCAGCGTCGAGCGCGGCCAGCACGGCCCCGGGGTCCGCGGTTCCGAGCTGGGCCCGGAGCGCCTCGCGCCGCCCCTCGAGCCGTTCCCGCTCCTGCGCGATGGCGGCTTCGAGGGCCCGGACTTCCTGCTCGAGCGACCGGTACCCGGCCGCGGCTTCGCGGAGGCGGGACCGCTCGTCGGCCAGCGCCTCCCATTTTGCGTAGCCCGCGGCGAGCGCGACAGAGCGGCTCTCGTCGCCGGCGTCGCCGACATCGGCCTCCGATCGCGCGAGCTCGTTTCGGAGCCGGGCCGCCTCGACCTCGTCGGCCTCGATCACCCGGTCGAGCGCGGCGAGCTCGCCCTCGGCACGGTCGAACGCGGCCCGGGCGCCGGCGAGCGGGGCGATCTCTCCCGCGAGCCCGGCCTTCTGGTCCTGGATCATGGCGATCGCGTTCTCCGCCCCCTCCAGGTTCCCGGCGATCGTATCGGCCTCCGCCTCGAGCTTCCCCTCCTCCTCCTCGACCCTCGCGAGGTCCCCGGGCACGGAAGCGTAGACCTCGCGCCGGGGCGCGATCACGGACCGGACCAGGTGCTCCTCGACGTTCCGACGGGCGTGGCGGTACTGCTCGAGGCCGAAGGCGCGGCGGAGGATGTCCAGCCGCTCTTCGCGCCCGAGCAGGAGGACCTGCTTCATCTCCTCCTGCGGCGTGTACACGGCGTAGCGGTAGATCCGCGAGGCCGCCTTCGGGTCGGGGCGCTCGTTGAAACTGAGCAGCTCGAGCACGCGGGCCTTCAGCTCGGTGGTCGAGTAGTCGGTCCGTTCGCCGTCGGCTTCGATCCACCCCTCAACCTGCCGCACGTCCCCTTTGCGCGCACCCCGCACCAGCGCCCGGTGGACCGCGTACTCAGACCCGCCGATCGCGAACGTGACCGCGACCTCGCCCCGCGCGGCCCGGTGGCGGAGCAGGTGGGTGTTCTTGATGTCGCCGAGGCCGAACAGCCCGAACTCGAGCGCGGCGAGCAGGGTCGACTTGCCCGAGCCGATCTCGCCCCAGAAGAGCGTGATCCCGTCGCCGAATTCGACCATGGTCGGCCCGGGCCCGTACGACCGGATGTTCGAGAGGGCGAGCCGAACGAGCCTCACCGCTCCTCCTCGAGCCTGGGGAGGATCGCGCCGGCCCGTTCGCGGACCCGGCTCGCGAAGGCCCGGACGGCCTCTCCGTCGGCCGGCTCGACCGCAACCGCCTCGAGGACCCGCCGTCCGGTCTCCGCGCCGGCCCCGCCCTCGAACGCGGCCGCGATCTGTGCGCGGACCTCATCGTCGAGGACCGGGTCGGGTTCGAAGGTCGCGCAGCGGTCGGCGATCACCCGCGCCTCGATCTCGTGCTTGGCCCCGGTCCCGTCGCCCCGGACCCGGCTCCGGGCCGGGCCGGCAAGCCCGTTCCGGCTCAGCTTGACGCAGAGCGCTCCCTGGACCTCGAGCGCCTCGCGGGCAGCGCCGAACGGGATCTCGCGCGGGTCGCCGGTGGCGAGCCGACCCCGGGCCCGGACGAGCACGATCGCGCCCTCGTGCGAGCGGGAGGCGACCGCCTCGTCCAGCGAGCAGGCGACCTCTCCGGCCGTCCGCCCGTCGGCCGGAAGGTCGTGGAGGACCACGGGCGGCAGCGGGACCTCGACGAATGAGAGGTCGGTCACGGTATCGTCCACGGTCACGATGAAGAACCCCCGCGGGGAGTCGCGGGCCCGTTCGAGGTCGCCGTACTGGTGGCCGAGCAGGGGCCCCGGGTACGCCAGGACGCCGCGTCCGCCCGGGACGGCCGACTCTATCCGCGTGTGGATGTGGCCGCCCGCGTAATAGTCGAACCCCGGCGGGAGGAACGATTGCGGCATGGACTCGGCGTGCAGGTCGTGCTCGGGCAGGACCTCGTCGAGGGCCGAGTGGAAGACGAAGATCTTGAACCCGGGCTCGGCCTCGAGGTACGCGTGGTCGAGGCGCCGGTAGTACTCCCGCTCGAGCGACCGCTGCCGGCCCGAGAGGCCCGCGAGCTTTGCGCCCGTCGCCGGGTCGACAAAGAACCGCGGCCGGATCAGGGCCTCGTCCCCCTCGCCCACGAGGTCGGAGGCCATCAGCTTCGTGAAGAGCCCCGAGGCCTCGAGCACGTCGATCACCGAGGTCGAGCTCGGGCTGTAGTCGTGCGAGCCGTAGGTCGCGTAGATCGGGATCCCGGCATCGCCGACGCGGCGCAGGAGGTCGGCCGTCTCGCGCACGTGGGCCATGTCGGGCAAAGTCGCGTCGAAGAGGTCCCCGGCGATCACGATGAAGTCGACCCGCTCCTCGATGCACCGTTCGAACGCCGTCCGGACCGCCGAAAGGTTCGTCTCGGCCAGTGCACGCTCGCGCCAGGCCCCGACGTGGAGGTCGGCGAGGTGGGCGAAGCGGAACTTCATCCCACTCCCCTCCGTGCAGCTGGGCCGGGTCCGTCCGTGGTCTCCGTCATGCTCTCTCGATCTGTTCGGTCCGCGATATCTTCAAGGTGTAGTCCGTGCGAACGCGATGGACATGACAGCCATGCGCCGGCCCGAGAAGGCCGTGACGGACCCCGCCTGGTGCCGGGCCGTGCTCGACGCCGCCCCGTACCTCGTGCTCGCTCTGAACGACGGCGGCGCGCCGTACACGGTCCCGCTCTGCGTCGCTGTCGCAGACGGCGCGATCTACCTCCACATGGCGGGGGAGGGGCGCAAGCTCGACCTCCTCCGGGCCGACCCGCGGGCCGGCGTCGTCGAGGTCGCCGGCGCGACGGTCGTGCCGGGGGAGACGGTCTGCGCCTCGGGCATGCGCGCCTCCTCGGTCGCCGGGCCCGGGTGATGCGTCGTGATCAAAGACCCGGTCGAGAGGCGCTCCGCCCTCGACGCGTTTGCGCGAAAGTATGTGGGAATGGTTCCCGATGAATATCCCGACACCGCTCTCGCCTCGATGGTCGTGGTCCGGCTCGACCCGGTTTCGCTCTCGGGTCGGCCCACGGGATAGCCCGCGGCGCCGCGGACAGAACCGTTTCATTTAATTAAACAGCATGCCGGAACATGGTAGAGGGATCTCTGCCATGCACACCGTCCTCCTGGTCGATGACGAACCGTCCGAGCTCGAGCTCGGGACCCTCTTTCTCGAACGGGGCGGGCAGCTCCGTGTGGTCCCCTTCTCCTCGGCGCCTGCTGCCCTCGAGGCCCTGCGGGATCGACCCTGCGACGCGATCGTCTCGGACTACCAGATGCCCGGCATGGACGGCATCTCGTTCCTGAAGGCCGTTCGAAGCGAGTTCGGAGACATCCCCTTCCTCCTTTTCACGGGCCGGGGGCGCGAGGAGGTTGTGATCGCGGCCATCAACAACGGCGCGGACTTCTACGTCCAGAAGGGCGGGGACCCGGCGGCCCAGTACGCGGAGCTCGCCCACGGGATCCGGCAGGCCGTCCTGCGTCGGGAGGCGGAAAGGACCCTGCGGCGCGGCGAGGAGCAGTTCCGGCGGCTCATGGACAACGCGAAGGACCTGGTTTTCCGGATGTCGCTCCCCGATGGGGTGTTCTCGTTTATAAGCCGGGCCTCGGTCGACCTCACGGGGTATACGCCCGAAGAATTCTACGCGGAACCGGGCCTGCTCCGGCGGCTGATCCATCCCGAGTGGCGAGAGCACTTCCAGAGGATGTGGGGCGACCTCGTCGCGGGCGCGGTGCCCCCGTCATACGAATTCCAGATCGTCGACCGGGCCGGGCAAACCCGCTGGGTCAACCAGCGGAATGTCCTTGTGACCGGCGACGACGGCCGGCCCGTGGCGATCGAGGCGATCGCCACGGATGTCACCCGGCAGAAAGAGGCCGAGCAGGAGCTGCGGATGAGCGAGCAACGCTTCCGGCGGCTCTTCGAGCAGACCCCCCTCGGCGTCGCGCTGGTCGGACCCGATCTCGGGTTCCAGACGGTCAATCCTGCCCTCTGCCGGATGCTCGGCTACACCGAGGAGGAGCTGATCGGCCGGCCGTTCTCGTCCGTGACGGACCCGGCGGATGTGCCGCTCAGCCTTGCCGAGACCGGGCGGGTGCTGACGGGCGAGACTCCTGTGGCCCGGTTCAGGAAGCGGTACCGGAGAAAGGACGGGAGTCTCCTGTCGGGACGGGTCACGATCTCCCCCATCCGGGACGAGCACGGGGTGGTGATCCACCTGCTGCCCGTGATCGAGGAGATTTCCGACGACACCTCCCCCGCCGCGTAAGCGCCGCCCGCCAGAGTCTTCCCGCACGGCGGGTCAGTCGCGGACGAACGCGTGGTACCCGGTTCCGGGCACGACCGGCCAATCGCGCTGCCCGACCGGCGCCGGGTACGCGGCCGGGTCCGGGTCGGTTCCATGCTCGGCCACGTCGGTCGGCGCCTGCTCGATCGCGACCGGGGCCACCGCGAGGTCCACCCCGCGGGCCGGGCAGCACCACTCGACCGTGACCCCGTTCGGGTCGTGGAGGTAAACCGAGTGCAGGAAGCCGTGGTCGGTCACGTCAGAGGCCGGGACGCCGGCCGCAGCGAACCGGTCCTTGAGACGGAAGAGATCCTCGAGCGACCCGACGCCGAGGGTCACGTAGTCGAACGCGAACGGCCCTGCGACGGGCGCCTGCGCGTCCTTCTCCGGGAGCGGGTGCGCGCCGGGCCACTCGAAGAACCCGATCAGCGTGCCCCGCCCCGGGTCGAAGAAGTAGGCCCGCTGGCCCGGGCGACCCAGCCGTTCCACGAGGCGGCAACCGAGGAGGTCACGCCAGAAACGGATGGTCGCGTCCATGTCTCCCGTCGCGAGCGCGACGTGGGAGAGGCCGGAGAACGGCGACATGGCGGACGGCACCCCGCCGCTAGCGCTCCGAGAGGAGCACCCCGCCCTTGGCGATACTCTCGCGCGGCAGCTCGTGGACCAGGATCGTGATCTCGGCGGGATCGATCTTCATGACATCGACAAGCGTGGTCGTGAACCCCTCGACGACTTGGCGCTTCTGCTCGAGCGTGCGGCCGGCGGCCATCTGGATCGTGACAATGGGCATGGATCTGATCTCAACCCCGTGGCGTATCAAGGCGATCGTGGCCGGCGAGCGCGGTCAGTCACAGCGGTCGGGTGTGTCGCACCGCCGGACTCCGGTAGTCTCGTCGTTGTACTTCGGCCGGAGCCCGGCCCAGCCCGTGTACCCGCAGTAGATGCAGCAGTCACCCCCGCAGCGGGGGCAGAGCGTTGCGGGCGGGCGGACCTCAACCCGACCTTGGGAGTCGCAGTATGTGCAGCCCTCCCCCTCGCAGGCGTGGCAGGTTGCGTGGACGTAATCATCGTCTGTCATTGCATTTCGGTGCGCGGGGCGAGGGGATAATGAATTCTAACCAGGAACGTTCCCCGGCGCCTGCCAACGAGCGACACGCGAAACGTCATCGCTCAGGGACGGTCTTTGGTCCCGGCGGTCTCGTCGTCGTACTTCGGCCGGAGCTCATCCCAGCCCGTGTACCCGCAATAGATGCAGCAGTCACCCCCGCAGTGGGAGCAGACGGTCGCGGGCGGCAGGACCTCGACCCGGCCCTTGAAGTCGCAGTACGTGCAGCCCTCCCCCTCGCAGGTCCGGCAGGCCGCGCGGACGTAGTCATCGTCGGCCATCGTCTCGAAGGAGGCGGCAGCCGGATAAAGGATTGTCGATCATCACGATCGATACGCATACCCGTCCGGGCGTCGACCCTCCTGGCCGATGACTGTCCTGCTCGCGCTCGACGACACGGACATGCCCGGAACGCCCGGTACGGGCCGGCTCGCCCGGGCGATCGCGGCCGCGATCGCGGCCCGGTTTTCCGTCGCAGGAGTGACCCGCCACCAGCTCCTGGTCGACCCGGCGATCCCGTACACCTCGCACAACTCCTCGGCCGTGCTCCACATCAGAGCCGGGGGCGACGCGATAAACACGCTCCTCGATCTTGCCCGGGAGCTCGTGCTCGACGGCTACGCCGAGGGGGCGGACCCCGGGCTCGCGGCCGTCGATGCCGACGCCGTTCCGCCGGCCGTGGTCGCGTTCGGCCAGGACGCGAAGCGGTGCGTGCTGACGCAGGGGCAGGCGCTCGGCCTCGCCCGCAACACCGGCATCCCCCTCGAGCCGCTCGGCGGCACCGGCGGCGGCGTGATCGGCGCGCTCGCGGGGATCGGCCTCGCCGCGACCGGCTGTGACGGCCGGTACCTCGAGATCGGCTCGATTCGCGCCCTCGGCGCGGAGACCACGGTGGAGGCCGCGCTCGAAGCCGGCGTCGCCGACGTCGTCACCACCGACGGCCGGCCCGTGGCCTCGGGCCGGCTTGTCTGCGACCACGGCAAGGGCCCGAAGCCCGCCGTCGTCAGGGGGCGGCCTGTGCTCTTCGTCGAACCGTGCGAGGCCGGCTGGCGGGCGTTGCGCCGCGACTGACCCGCACCGCCCCGAGCAGAAGACGTATGTGCCTGTGCGGCAGAGGCCGTGCCATGCCCTACAGGACTCCCGAGGACCTGCCCGAGCGGATCCGAAACGTTCTGCCGCGCCACGCCCAGGAGATCTACCAGGCCGCGTTCAACAACGCCTGGGACGAATACCGCGATCCCGAGGACCGGAAGCTGGGCGGGACGCGGGAGGAGACCACCCACGCCGTGGCCTTGTCCGCGGTCGAGCAGACCTACGAGAAAAACGAGAGAACCGGCGAATGGAGGAAGCGGAAGGACTGACCGGGGTTCTCCAGGCCATACGCTCATACAGGTGGTCCGCAAGAGGAGCGGCCGAGTGATGGCTACGCGGAATTCCGATCTCATGAGAGCAGGTGCAACCGCGAGCGGCACGCCGCGCGTGATGCGGTCGAGCACGATGGTCGGCAGCGCGGTGCGGAACCTGAAGGGCGACGACCCCGGCAAGATCCAGGAGTTGATGATCGACGTCGCGACCGGGCGGATTGCGTACACAGTCCTCGCCTACGGCGGCTTCCTCGGCATGGGCGACAAGCTCTTCGCGATCCCCTGGGAGGCCCTGATGGCCCGATCCGACGAGTGGCAGTTCGTGCTCGAAATCGACGAGGAGACCCTCAAGACGGCGCCCGGCTTCGACCGCGACCACTACCCGATCACGGCCGACTCGATCTGGCTCTCGAACGTTTACACCCACTACGGGCACACCCCCTACTGGGGCGGCACGGGCGACTCCCCGCGCTGAACCCCTCTTCTCCCCCCCTGGAAACCTTATTACGAAATACGACCACCTTTCTCCCACTGTGAAGGTGCAGCGCGGGAGGCACTAGCCATGGCCGGACTCTTCGAGGCTGCGGTCATCGGCCTCCTGATCCTCGCCAACGGCCTCTTCTCCATGTCCGAGTTCGCGATCGTCTCGGCCCGCCGCCACCGTCTTCTGAGCCTCGCCGAGAATGGTGACGCCCAGGCCGGCACGGCCCTCAAGCTCGCGGCCGAACCGAACCGGTTCCTCTCAACGGTCCAGATCGGGATCACCGTGATCGGCGTCCTCTCGGGAGCGTACGGCGGGGCCGTCTTCGCCACGGCCCTTGCCGGGTTCGTTGGGCGCGTCCCGCTCCTTGCGCCGTACGCATCCACGATCGCATTTGCCCTGGTCGTGCTGCTGATCACGTATCTGACCCTCGTCATCGGCGAGATCGTGCCGAAACGGCTCGCACTCGCGAACCCCGAGCCGATAGCGCTCCGCGTCGCGCGGCCCATGCAGATCCTCTCGGTCATCTCGACCCCGGCTGTCGCGCTCCTCTCGGCCTCGACCGAGCTCGTGCTCCGCCTGGTTGGGGCGAAGGAGTCGTCCGAGCCGGCGGTGACCGAGGAGGAGGTCCGGATGATGCTCGTGGAGGGGACCAGCGCCGGGGTCTTCGACGAGGAGGAGCAGGAGGTCGTTGCACGCGTCTTCCGCCTCTCAGACCGCCGCGTGGCCTCGCTCATGACTTCGCGCCGCGAGATCGTCGGAGTCGACCTCGAGGATCCACTCGAGGAGAACCTGGTGCGGATGCGCGAGGCGGGCCACTCCTATTTCCCAGTTTATCGGGACAGCCTCGACCAGGTCGAGGGCATGATCTCGATCCGGAGCCTCTGGGCGCAGACGCCCATCGGTGCCCAGCCCGATATCGAGGCTGCCATCTTCGAGCCACTCTACCTGCCCGAGTCCCTGCCGGCCCTGAAGGTGATGGAGCAGTTCCGCGAGGCCACGACCCACGTGGCCCTAGTGACCGATGAGTACGGCTCCATCGAGGGCCTGCTGACTCTTCACGACCTGCTGGAATCGATTGTCGGATCCCTGCCTGATGACAATGACGAAGAGCCCGAGGCCGTGGAACGGCCCGACGGCTCCTGGCTCCTCGACGGGCTGATGCCCATCGACGAGTTCCGCGACCGTTTCGAGCTGCCCCCGCTCCCCGACGAGGACCGCGGCTACTACCAGACCCTCGGCGGCTTCGTGATGATGCACCTCGAGCGCACGCCGGTCACGGGCGACCGGTTCGACTGGGGCGGTAACGACTTCGAGGTCGTGGACATGGATGGCAACCGGGTCGATAAGGTGCTCTTCCGCCCGGTCGGCGCGGAGCCCTGATGGAGTACGCGTCGGGCACGGTGGGCCGGGTCTTCCTGCTCCGGGTCGACCACGGCGAGGACCCGCTCGCTGCGATCGCGGCCGTGGCCGATAGGGAGGATGTCGGGACCGGGCTCGTGCTCCTGCTGGGCGCACTCGAGACAGGCCGGATGGTGGAGGGGCCCGAGACGCTCGCGCTCCCCCCGGTTCCGGTCGCGACCGCGTTCGCTGATGGACGCGAGGTGCTCGGTATCGGGAATCTGGCTCGGGAGGAGGGCCGGCCCGTGGTCCATCTCCACGCCGCGACCGGCCGGGCCGGGACGACCGCGGTCGGCTGCCTGCGCGGGGACGCCCGGGTCTACGCGACGGCCGAGGTCGTGCTTTTCGAGCTCGCACTCGGGGCGGTGCGCCGGAGGGATCTCGCGACGGGGATCAGCCCGATCGCCTTTCGCCCGTGACGAGCCGGACGGACTCACCCACGAGCACGAGCAGGAAGACGGCTGCGTAGAAGATGACTGCGAGTGGTGCGAGAGCGAGGAAGACCCCGATACCGAAGAGCCGGTCGACCTCAAAGACGAGCTGGACCACGTACCAGGCGGTTGCGGCGGCCGCCACGGCCCGGAGGACCGGCCCGGGCAGGTTCGTCGGAAACGGGAGGCCGAGGGCGAGGTCGGCGAAGAGGTTGATCGCGGCCAGCACGACCACGACCCAGACGGTCGCGTTCAGGAACGCGACGAGTCCGTGCCAGACTGAAGCGGGGTAGGCGTCCGCGAGCATGTTGAGCACGGCCAGCACGATCAGGTAGACGACCAGGCCCACGAGGTGCGAGAGTGGCCGATACCGGCGCTCCCGCTTGACGAACCGCCGGTCCCACCACTCCCCGGTTGTCATGGCAGGGAGCGCTCGTACCGCCGCGCCGCCTCGGGCCCCTTGAGACAGAAGTCCCTGTGCTCCAGGCCGAGCTCGCGATACACCGCGCAGTCCGGGCAGACGCAGCCCAGGTCCTCGGTCACGCAGCCGAAGGATCGGCCGATCAGGCAGTAGAGCCGCTCGCCGGCCCCCTCCGTGCAGTCGTTGTAGGTCGGGCACTCGGGGCAGCAGCACTCGGGCGCGAGGTCCTCGAGGGCGGCTCCACGCGCCGCGTGGTGCAGCTCCCGGTACCCGGTCATGAAGGTCTCGAACCGGTCCATTCGCAATCCCACGGCATGACTCTCGTCGACCATCTATATCAGCCCTTCCTAATCCGCGCGGTGGTCCGGAAGTGGACCTTGGCCACCAGCTCGAGCGCGGCGATGCCGTACCGGTCAGCGACGGCCTGCCCCGCCCCCACCAGCGCCGGCGACGACCCACCCTTCGGGAGGTGGATCCCGACCTTCTCCGAGAGCTCGGCCAGTCCCGCGAGGAAACGGGCACGGGCCACGCACGAGGCGGCGGCGACCGCGATCCGCCCCTCGGCCCCGCACTCGGTCACAACCGGGACTCCCGGGCAGCAGGCCGTGAGGGTCGCGTCGATCCGGGCCGCGGCCGAGAACTGGTCCACGATCACGACCCCGACCGGGCCCTCTGCGACCAGCCGGCCGATGGCGGCGGCGTGGAGCTCGGCGAGCAGGTCGTTCAGGTTCCGGCCGCGGGCCGCGAGCGCCGTGTAGCGTTCGTTGTACACGGCCGGCATCAGCACCTCGACCGCGGTCGCGCACTCTTCCCGGATCGTCGCCGCGAGCCGGGCCACCTCGTCGTCGGGGACCGATTTCGAGTCGCGGACGCCCCTCGCCGCGAGTCCGGCCGCCTCGAACTCGTTGACCCGGACCGCGGCCGCCACGAGCGGGCCGAAGTAGTCCCCCTTGCCCGACTCGTCCGCGCCCACCTGGGGCCAGAGCCGGAGCACGGGCTCGGCCGCCTCGCCCGCGGCGTCGGCCGCGAGCCCCTGGAGCCGGAGGCGGACGGCCGGGTCGCGGAGCTGCGAGGCGTCGACCGTGACCGACCCGTCCTTCCGGGCGTAGAGCCGGACCACGCCCGCGTTCCCGACCCGGAACTGGAGCCCGCGGTCGATCGGCCGGGGCTCGGAGGAGGAGAGGCCGTGGCCAGCGAGCCGACGGCGGAGCTCGTCCGCACGCCCCTCGAGATCCGCCGGGCCGATCATCAGCACGGGTAGGGCGTCGTGAGGGATAAAGGCGGGGCGCGCGCCGCGGTCCCCATCGCCCCTTCACGCGCGCCCGTCGGAACTCCATGGCAAGAGTCATCATATAAGCACTTTGTAATCGAGCGTACTCAGAGGTGACTCTCTCAATGGACTTCGGCACGATGCTCGGGGACTCGCTCGAGTACACGAAAGAGGGATTGATGGGGAAGTGGGTCAAGTGGCTCATCCTCATCGTTGTCAGCATCATCCCGATCGTGAACTTCATCATCTTCGGCTACATGATGGAGATCTTCCGCGGCCCCCGGGCGGCACCCGATCTCGACGATTACGGCCGGCTCTTCATCGACGGGCTCAAACTCTTCGTCGTCGGCCTGATCTACGCGATCCCGCTCTTCATCGTCTACGCGCTCATCCTCGGTGCCTCATTCACGCTGACGGGTTCGGGCTCGGATACGGCCGCGACAGCCGGGTTCGGGACGATGATGATCGGCTTCCTGATCGTCTTCGTTCTCGGTATCGTGATCGCGCTCTTCGAGGTGATCGGAGCCATCCGGCTCGCGCGGACGGACTCGATCGGCGAGGCGTTCAACATCTCCGCGATCCTCGCGCACATCGGCCGGATCGGCTGGGGCCCGTATATCACGGCGCTCGTCGTGGTGCTCGTTGCCATTGTGGTCGTCGAGGTCGTGCTCTCCATCATACCGATCCTGGGCTGGCTCCTGCTCCTGGTTCTGATGCCGGCCTTCTACATCTTCGGGGCACGGTACGTCACGCTGCTCTACAACAGTGTGCCTGCGCCGGCCTGAACCTCACTTTTCGCTGGCATCAATACTCGTATAAATACTTTGTAGTCGATTATCTGGTGAGGATACTCTGCAATGGATATCGGTACCATGCTCGGCGACTCCTTCGAGTACACGAAGGAGGCGCTCGTCGACAAGTGGATGCGCTGGCTGATCCTGCTCATCGGCACGATTGTCTTTCCCATCATTCTCGGATACACCCTCAGGGTCTACCGCGGCGAGAGAACGCCGCCCGATCCCCAGGACTGGGTCGCCGTCTTCATCGACGGGATCAAGCTCTTCATTGTCGAGCTGATCTGGGCGATCCCGGTCATCATCGTCGGGCTTCTCTTCTTCGGTGGAGCCTTCGCGATGATGGCGTCGGGCTCGGACGCGGCAGCGGCAGCGGGCGTAGGCACCATGCTGATCGGGATTCCGATCCTGCTCATCGTGACGCTTGTCGTCGCGCTCTTCGCCGCCATGGGAGCGGTCCGGTTCGCGCGGACTGACTCGTTCGGCGAGGCGTTCAACATCAGGGCGATCCTCGCGCACATCGGTCGGATCGGCTGGGGCACCTACATCATCGCCCTGGTCGTGCTGATGGCCATCTTCATCGTCATCTCGGGCGTCCTCGGGATCATCCCGTTCATCGGCTGGATCATCTCGATCGTGATCGGCCCGGCGCTCTCGATCTTCGGAGCCCGGTACGTGACCCTGATCTACGACAGCGCCCCGGCGCCGGCCTGATTCACCTCTTTTTTTCGTCACATTTCGTCATCCTGAAGTAGTCAGTCGTCGAGGATCTGCAGAGGTTACTCTGCAATGGAAATCGGTGCTATGCTCAGCGACTCCTTCGAGTATACGAAGGGCGCGCTCGTCGGCAACTGGATGCGCTGGCTGATCCTGCTCATCGGAACGATCATCTTCCCCATCCTCCTCGGGTACACGCTCCTCGTCTACCGCGGCGAGCGGAGCCCGCCGGATCCGCAGGACTGGGTCGCGGTCTTCATCGAAGGGATCAAGCTATTGGTCGTGCAGCTGGTCTATGCGATCCCGGTCATCATCCTCTCGTTGGCCATCAACCTGGCGATCTTCATCCCGTTCAGCGTCGTCTTGGGCCCGGACGGGTCGATGGACGGCGGAGTTTCGGGGGCGGCCATGGGGCTCGCCCTCGTGCTGGGCCTGGTCCAGATCGTCCTCTCGATCGCGATCTCGCTGATCTCGCTGATCGCCTCGGTCCGGTTTGCCCGGACGGACGACTTCGGCGAGGCGTTCAACATCAGGGCGATCCTCGCGCACATCGGCCGGATCGGCTGGGGCTCCTACATCATCGCCCTGATCGTCCTCTACCTCACGTTCTTCGCGGTCGGCGTCGTGCTGATGATCCTGGGCGTGCTCACGCTCGGCCTCGGGTTCCTGCTCTTCTTCGCGCTCGCGCCGGCCTTCTCGATCTTCGTGGCCCGGTACGTGACCCTGATCTACGACAGCGCCCCGACGCCGGCCTGATCTACCTTTTTTCCTCCACCACAAGCCTGAATGCGGATCCGTGTCCACCTGATCCTGCAATGACCGACGGAGATGCGTCCCTTCACGCCATCCGGCTGATCGCGGAGAACCGGAAAGGGGTGCTCCGCGACATCGCGGCGGTCGTGGCCGACCACGGCGCGAACATCCTGATGATACACCAGGAGACCTTCGAGACGGGCCCGCTCACGGGCCGGGGCGAGCTCTACTTCGAGTACGAGGACGATACCGTCGACCACGGGCAGCTTATCGCCGACCTCTGCCGGGTGCCGTACGTGCTCTCCGCGACCACGTGCGACCCGTTCTCGATGATCTACGGCTCGCGCGTGATCATCATCGGCGGCGGGGCGCAGGTCGCCCAGGTCGCGCTCGGTGCCGTGAACGAGGCCGACCGGCACAACATCCGCGGCGAGCGGATCTCGGTCGACACGATCCCGCTCGTGGGCGAGGAGAGCCTCGGGGTCGCGGTCGATGCCGTCGCCCGCCTGCCCCGGGCCTCGATCCTGGTGCTCGCGGGCTCGCTCATGGGCGGCGTCGTCTCGGAGGCGGTCGACCGGGTCCGCGAGGCCGGGATCCCCGTGATCGCACTGAACATGGCCGGCTCGGTCCCCGATCACGCGGATCTCGTCGTGACCGACCCGATCCAGGCGGGCGTCTTCGCCGTGATGCATGTCTCGAGCAAGGGCCGGTTCGACATCGAACGCGTCCGCGGGAGGCGGTTCTGATGGACCAGATCGACCGGGCCGTCCAGGTCCTCAACCGGGACGGGCTCGTGGTCTACCCGACCGAGACCGTCTACGGTCTCGGCGCGGACGCCCTCTCGGACGAGGCGATCCGCTCGGTCTACGACTCAAAGCACCGCCCGTTCTCGGAACCAATCTCGATCGCGATCGCCGACGTCGAGATGCTCGCCGTGGTCGCGCGCCTGAACCCGCTCGCCGAGGAGTTCGTCGACCGCTTCCTCCCCGGGCCGTTCACGGTCCTGGTCGAGGCCCGGCCGATCCTCCCCTCACAGCTCCACTGCGGGACCGGCCTTGTCGGGGTCCGGATCCCCTCCCACCCGATCGCGGCCGAGCTCCTGGCCCGCTTCGACGCCCCGATCACGGCGACCTCGGCGAACACCCACGGAGCCCCCGATCCCGCGACCGTCAACGACGTCCACTGCTACCGCGACTTCACCATCGACGCGGGCCGGCTGCCCGGCACACCCTCGACCGTGGTCGACCTGGTGAACCGGACCATCACCCGTCCGGGGGCCGGGGTCGAGGACGTGGTCGCGTTCCTCCGCGGACAATGATCCTGCCCCTGCGCCTGCGCGACTTCGTCGAGGACGAAGACGGCTGGCTCTACGCGGTCGCCGCGTACGACAACGCGGACCAGGCCGGTTGCGTGCTCCGGTACGTCCCTGACTCCACGGGCGACCGGGTCCGCCGGGCTACGGGCGTCACCTACCGCAAGCTCGACTTTCCCGAGGCCTACGCCCGCGTGGCGGCCGAGAAGCCGGAGTACCTCGACCTGCTCCACCGGGTCCCTCTCGGCGAGATCGCCGCCGTTCACAAACCCGACGAGGTCTTCCCCTCCGTCCTCGCCCGGGACGAACGGGTCCGGCGGCTCGCGGACGCGCTCGGGCTCGCGCCCGGCACCGCCGGCTGCACGGGCTCGCTCCTCGTCGGCCTCGAGGGCCCGGGCTCGGACATCGACCTCGTGGTCTACGGCGCGGCTTTCGACCGGGCCCGCGCCCGCCTGCCGCACGCGATCCGCGAGGGGCTCGCGGACGACCTCTCCGAGGAGCTCTGGCGCCGGGTCTACGAGAAGCGGCAGCCCGAGCTCACGTACGGGGAATTCAGGCTGCACGAGGCCCGGAAGTGGAACCGGGGGCAGGTCGGCGGGACGTACTTCGACATCCTCTTCGCCCGCGACTACGACGCGATCGACTTCCGGCCCGTGCCGAAGGGCCCGGTCCTGGGGAAGGCACGGCTCGAGGCCACGGTCACGGACGCCACACTCGCGTACGACGTGCCCGCCGTGTACGGCCTCGACCACCCGGAGGTCTCCCGGATCCTCTCGTTTACGCACACCTACGCCGGGCAGGCGCTCGCGGGTGAAACGGTCGAGGCCGCGGGCGTCCTTGAAACGCACGGGGACGAGCAGTGGCTCGTGGTCGGGACGAGCCGCGAGCCGGTCGGCGAGTACATACGGTCGCGGACGCTCGTCGAGTCCGCCTAGAGGATCGCCGTGCCGCTTCGCGCCCCGCCTCCGCAGGTCTGCTCGTGAGGGCAGCGGTCGCACGGCGCCTCCGGTGGCTTCGGCGGCACCCGCCCCTCCTGCACGCGCCGGGCCGCCGCGAGCGCCCGGAGCACGGCCCGCCGGTCCCGGGGCTGGGGGACATACCGCCGGAGGGCGCCCGAGGGGACGTAGAGAAGCGCGACCTCGTCGAGCGGCCGGCCCCGCTCCTCCTCGAGACAGAGCGCGTACGCGGCCGCGCGGAGCCGGTCGGCGCTCGTCACGCCGAAGGACGGGGCCGTGCTCGCCCGGACGACTGCGCAGGACGCGAGATCGGGCGCGACCCAGTCCACCTGGCCGACGAGGCCGAGCCTTTTGGACCGCACGGAACGATCGCGGAGCTCGAGCCGGGGCCAGCGATTCGCACGACAGGCCGCGACCCACTCGTCGAGCAGAACCCGGTCGGTTGGAGCGACCCCGGGCAGCACGGTGACGACCTCATCCCAGACCCGGCCTGCATCGAGGCCGGGGCCGAGGTGGACCGCGATCTGCTTCGCGATCGCGTACCGCGCCGACTCGCGGGGCGGCCGCTGAAGATCGTGCCAGTACCGGAGCGGGCAGCGGTGCGCGGCGACCAGGCCTGAGACCGTGACCGGGTCGGTCACAGGAATCGCCGCGGGTCCGTTTCGATGTCCAGGAGCACGACCCGGTCCGCGGCGAGCGCGCTCTCGAGCGCAGGTTGGAGCTCTTCGGACCTGGTGACCCGCACGCCCTCAGCGCCGCAGGACCGGGCGTACGCGGCAAAGTCCGGGTTCACGAGGTCCGTCCCGAAGTTCGGGTAGTTCTCCATCGCCTGCTCCTGCTGGATCATCCCGTACTGGTGGTTGTTGAGCACGCAGACGGTCATGGCCAGGTTTCGCCGGACCGCGGTCACGAGCTCGCCCATGGCCATCACGAACCCCCCGTCACCGGTGATGCAGACCGCGGGACGGCCGGGGTACGCGAGCTTGGCCGCGATCGTGGCCGGAAACCCGAAGCCCATGGTCGCGAGGTACCCCGACATGGCGAAGCGCTGGCCCCGGCTCACGAAGTTCCGTCCGAACCACCAGCCGTTCTCGCCGACGTCGAGGCCGATCACTGCGTCGGCCGGCAGCACCTCCGAGAGCACCTGCATGATGAACGGCGGCCGGAGCGGCGTCTCGCCGGTCCCCGCCTCGGCCCGGAGCTGCTCGCCCCACCGCGCCTTGCCGGCCGCGATCGCTCTCTCGCGCGCCTCGTCGCGCCGCCCGGGGACACGCTCGAGGAGGTGCGGCAGCACGACACCGCAGTCGCCCCAGAGCCCGATCGTCTGCGGCGTCTTCCCGAGCGTGATCGGGTCGAGGTCGACCTGTATGATCGGCTGGTCCAGGGGCACGTTCGTCTGCTTCGAGAACCCGACGCCGAGCGTGACCAGGAGGTCGGCCTCTTCCGCGTACTGCCGGGCCTCGGGGGGCCCCAGGTTGCCGAGGACCCCGACCACGAGCTCGGCCGTCTCGGGGAGGAAGCCCTTCGCCCGGAACGTGGTCAGGATCGGGGCCGAGATCCTTTTTGCGAGCGCGTGGACGAACGCGCCGTGCGTGTACGCGCCCCACCCGGCCAGGATCACGGGCCGCTCGGCCCCTGTGATCGCCTCGACGGCCCGGTCGAGGGCCGCCGCGGGCGGCGCGATCGCGGTCTCGGGCAGGCAGGACGCGCCCGAGCAGTACGGGGCGTCAAAGGCGAGCTTCTGGACGTTGTTCGGGACCGAGAGCTGCGCCACGCCGCGCTCGATCAGGGCGCGCTTGATGGCTGCGGTCGTGATCTGAACCGCCTTCGCCCGATCGTGGATAGTCGCGTTGTAGACGGTAATCGGCCGGAAGAAGGCGTCCTGGTCGATCTCCTGGAACCCGCCCGGCCCGGCGTACTGGAACTCGACCTGGCCTGCGAGCGCGATCACGGCCGCGTGGTCCTCTTTTGCGTCGTACAGGCCGGTCGCGAGGTTCGTGGCCCCCGGCCCGCCGATGGTCAGGCAGGCCGCCGGCACCCCCGTCAGCTTGTAGTAGGCCGACGCGGCCATCGCGCCGTTCCCCTCGTGCCGGACCACGACATACTCGAGGGCGGGGTTGCGGCGCACGGCGTCGACGAGCCCGAGCGAGGAGGTGCCGGGGATGCCGAAGACGTACCGGACGCCGAATGCGGCGAGCTCGGCCATGACCAGGTCCGCGACCGTCCGCTCCCCCGACCCGCTCGTCTCGTCCACCAGGACGAACGCGTCCTTCGCGGCGCCGCAGACCGGGCATCGCCAGTCGTCGGGCAGGGCCGCGAACGAAGTCCCCGGGGCCGTCTTCGTGGAGGGCTCGCCCGCCGCCTCGTCGTAGATGTAGCCGCAGACTGTGCAGCGCCAGCGTGTCATGGATCGCGGTGAGGTTCCCCGACTATATATGCCTGTTCGTCTACCGCGAGACCACCTGATGCATCAGGGCCATGATCCCCGGTTTCCCACCACGGCGCCGCCCCGCGATCATGGCCTCCATGCCGCCCTCGCCGAACATCTCGGCGTTGAGCCGGTCCGCGACCTCGTCGTAGATCCGCCGGTACGCGACGCAGTGGGGGTCGACGCCCGCGACCTCGCCTCCGGTCGGGGCCAGCGCGTTGTACGGGCAGCCCCCGCGGCAGTACCGGATGTGCCGGCAGTCCCTGCAGTGCTCGTCCACGTACTCGCGGAACGCGGCGAGGCGCCGCCACGCCTCCGTCACCTCGAGCTCGGACTGCGTGGGGGGGTCCCGGACGTTCCCCATCCGCCATTCATCCATGCCGACAAAGCGGTAGCACGGGTAGATCCCGCCGTCGGGGCCGATTGCGTACGTCGAGCCCAGGCAGTCGGCGAAGGTGCAGACCGTGCCGCGCCGGACGAAGACCGCCTTGACGATGTCGTCGATGTTCATGATCCGGAGGCTTCCGAGGTGGGCAAGGTACTGGTCGAGCAGGTAGACCAGGAGCTCGCCGTACTCCTCGGGTGGGAGCGCGTACACGTCGGGCCGGCTATCGCGAAGAGACGGGAGGGCCGGGTGGAGTTTCATCACGTACCCGTTCTCGAGGAAGAAGCGGACGATCGCGTCCTTCTCCTTCACCGAGCCGGCCGTGAAGGTGCAGATCACGCTCACCGGGATCTCGTGGCGGGCCGCGACCTCCATCCCGGCCCGCGTCCGCTCGAAGTAGCCTGTGCCACGCTGGGCGTCGTTCAGCTCGGGCGGGCCGTCGAGGCTCGTGCCGACGGGGACGTTGTGGGCCGCGAGCACGGCTGCGAGCCGGTCGTCGAGGAGCCAGAGGTTCGACTGCATCGCGAACGCGACCGTGCGGGGCGCGAGCCCCTCCTCGATAATAGGGAGGGCGGCCTCGTAGAAGTCCGGGCCGGCCAGCAGGGGTTCGCCGCCGTGGAACGTGACCGTGACCGGGCTGTCGTTGAGCGACGCGATCCAGGACGTCGCGGCCCGGACCGTGTCGAGGTCCATCATCGGCCCCTGGTGCTCGCTCGACCAGCAGTACGCGCACTTCGCCGGGCAGCGGAGCGTCGGGATGAGCATAAGGTGGAACGGGGTCTTCATTACAGTTGACTGAAACTATTTCTCTATTTTCCACATTTCGGTAGCCGATCTTAGGGGCATTCAGACCGCGGACACCACGGGCGTCCTGGTATCTATGTCAACTCCCTTTCGGCATAAACATGCGTTCTTTGGATGGCTATAAGCGAGAACCAGCTCCCTCCGATCCATCTAGCCACAGAGTCGGCCTTAGAACCACGGGAGAGTGACCTGAGGATAGATGTCGGATAAGGGTTGGTTGCAGGGTCATATGACTCGCCGACTCTGATCCCGATATTGCCAATCTTTCTCCTCAGTCATGATCTGGTCCCATTCCTCGGTTTTTGGCGCTGAGCACCTCGATACCCGCAAAATACCGGTCCATCACATTCCGATTTTCTTCATTCTCATCTAGCTGATCATGACCGGACCGCAAGCCGTCACACGTCGAAGCGGATGGCATGATCTACTTCTTGGGGGTAGTTTTTTTAAGGCTCTTGACTTCTTCTTTATTACTCTAAGACCAGCATATCAGCCCCGTTCGGTCGAAGGGCCGAATCGTGCTACCTGATGGCCTTGGCCGTGGTCATAAACCCGCCCGCGGTTTATACCCGTACATTATCCTCTTTTCGATGCCACCAGTCAGGATCGAGCGAGCGTATAGACGGCAATAACTACGAGAAGAGGTTGGCCTGCGATCGTCCTGTACGGGGACCATCAGTAAAACTGATGCAGCTCGACGGCTTGAGCGACGGCGACGAGTTCGATCATCTGGGCTGCGATCCCGAACCACAACCACCGTCGCGCCGTCGCGTCGTCCATGTCGAAGACTGGCATTGGCGTATTATCGCAGTATCGATGTGCTCATGCGCCCTTCCATGTGTATACGGGAGTGCTTAGTCAGAATTAAGAAATAAGTGGATTATTTAAAACCCGCCTCCCCTCTTGCAGCGGGGGGCCCGCGGACAAATTTTCCGGTCGGAGGTTAATATCTGTGGCTACGCCGGTCCCAATGTCAATTCCCCCGCGGATGCCGGATGCCACATCGCGAATTTCCACCAAGATTCCGGATGGAGGGATCTTCGGGACGTTGCCTACGACAGAGCGTCGCGCGCAGAAGCGGACACCTGTCGAGCTTGCCTTTCTGACTGAAGCAAGCGTCCTATCGGCCGTTGGAGCTGTCGTTACCACTGCCATAGGTCGGCTGAATGGGTAGACGACATGCTGGGCGGGATCCGTTGGGACCGGCCCGCCGCCCGGTGAGGAGCGTT
This sequence comes from uncultured Methanospirillum sp., assembly GCA_964461885.1. Classification (GTDB taxonomy): domain Archaea; phylum Halobacteriota; class Methanomicrobia; order Methanomicrobiales; family Methanospirillaceae; genus UBA288. Next base: position 50,896 of record CAYWVY010000003.1, read on the forward strand.
CAGGTCCAGGAGGCGTCCGGAACGCGGGGGTCCATCTCGTTGCGGGCAAACGGGTTCATTAAACCTCATGCTTCAATAAACCGAATCACCGATAGTTGATAGATGACCCGGGCACCTCCCGGCGCCGGGCATCACCCTCTCCATCAGCCTCCGGGGCTGCATGCATCGGCGGCCGCCCCCTTTTTTTTCACTGCGGACCGTCAGGTCCGGCCGATTCGCTCTTTCGCGTAGTCGCGCTCGAGCAGGATGTACGGAGCCCGGCGCATGCCGAGGCGCTCGTACGCGGCCTGCGCCGTCGCGTTTCCGGCCTCGACGTAGAGCCGCAGGCCGGTCACATCCGGTCGGGCCTCGGCCATCGCCTCGACCGTCCGGTAGAGCCGGGCGAAGATCCCCTGCCGGCGGCAATCGGGCCGGACATACACCGACTGGATCCACCAGAAGTCCCCGCTCCGCCAGTCGGACCACTCGTACGTCACCATGCACTGGCCGACGACAGCAGCGCCCTCCATCGCGACGAGGTAGAAACCCCGGCCCGGCTCCTCCAGGATCGTTCTGACGCCGGAGAGGGCCGTCTCGGGGGTGATCTCCCACTCCTCGGTCTCGAGCGCGATCGCACGGTTGTTTGCCGCGATCGCACTGGCGTCGGCCGGGACGGCCGCCCGGATCGTGATCTCCATGGTACGCACTCGACGGCGGCCCAGAAAAACCGGCGTGGACAGCGGGGGCTGGTTCCATCTCGTGCGACCGATTCGAGGCCGGCCAGCAGGACCGCGCGATTTTTCTACCCGGCGGGCGGACTATATGACTGGTATCATGGCCGCTTCCCCTCCCGTCGCACCACCATCGCCCGACGCCGATGCCGGGCCCACAGAACGGGGCCGGCGGCGCTCGTTCTACCTCTTCGCCCTGCTCTTTCTCGTGATCGTGGCCCTTGTCATCGCCATGCTCGCCGCGGGGCTCATGTCCGGCGGGGGAGAGCGGCAGTTCGAGCTCGCGATCACCCCCTCGGGCGGCGAGATCGGCCCGGACGAGCGGATGGACGTGGAGGTTCGTATCACAGCCATCCGCGAGGGACTCATGTTCTTCGAGCACGACCTGCCCGTGACCCTCCGGGCCGAGGACGTGCCGCCCGGCATCTACGTCACCTTCAACCCGGCAACCGGGCTGCCCGACCCTGTGTTCACGTCGCGCATGCTCGTCGCCCACGCCGGAGCGCAACCGGGAGTATACTCGTTCACCGTCCTCGCGACCGGGGCCGACGGCCGGAGCCTCTCCCTTCCGTTCCGGCTCCAGGTCACCGAAGCTGCGCCGAGCGCGACGGCGACGGCCCGATAACCCTTTCTCGTCTGCCGTCGGAATCACGGGCGTATGAGGATCAGCGGCATCCCCGAACGCCCACGGGTCGGGCTCGGCGGCGAGGGCGTGCTCAGAACCACCGGCCGCGAGGCCGGCGCGACGGCCGTGATCGTCGAGGCTCTCGAGCGCGGTATCCGCTATTTCGACTCGGCCCGGGCCTACGCGGATAGCGAGCTCTACCACGGCCGGGTCTGGGGTGAACGGTCAGCCCGCCGGGACGGGATCTACCTGACGAGCAAGTCGGCGAGCCGGTCGTATGCGGGGGCCATTGCGGACCTGAAACTGACCCTCGCCCGGATGCAGACCGACTACCTGGACCTCTGGCAGGTCCACGATCTCCGGACACGGCCCGAGCTCCGCGCGATCGAGGGGCCGAACGGGGCGCTCCAGGCCTTCCTCGAGGCGAAAGAGGCCGGGCTCGTGAAACAGATCGGGGTCACGGGCCATCATGACCCAACCGTGCTCGCCGAGGCGGTCGAGCGCTGGCCCGTCGACACGGTGCTCCTGCCCGTCAATCCGGTCGAGGCCGTGATCGGGGGCTTCGTCGACCGCGTCCTCGAGACGGCCGAGGCCGCGGGTGTCGCGCCGATCGGGATGAAGGTGCTCGGCCGCGGCCACTACGTCGCGCCCGACGGCGGGATCACGGCCGAGGTCCTGATCCGGTACGCCCTCACCTTCCCGGTCCGCATGGCGATCGTCGGCTGCGACACCACGACCGAGGTGGCGGTCCTGCTCCGGGCCGCTGCGGCCGGCCCCCTCGATCCGGCCGAGGCCGACGCCCTGGTCGAGGCCTTCCGGCCCGTGGCCCGGCGGCTCGCCTATTACCGGGGGGTGTTCTGACGATCGCCGCCGGCGGGGCGGGGTCCGGGCCCCTCCATGCCTATGCCGGGTCGCGGCGCATGGGCGAGACCCCGCAGCCCATCATCTCGCCGAAGCAGAACGCGAGCCGCTCGCGGATCGACGGTGGGAGCCGTGCCTCGGGGACCGGTACCCAGCCGAACGACCCATAGAACCCGATCAGCGGGATGGTCGAGTGGAGCCAGAGGATCTCCGAGCCGAACTCGCCGAGCACGGCCTGGACGAGCCGGCGTGCGAGCCCCTCGCCCCGGTGGGTCTCCGAGACGAAGACACCGTCGACCTCGAAACCGTCGGGGTGGCACCGGACGCGCGCCGTCCCGACGAGGGTTCCGTCTGAGAACGCCCCGAAGACACGGTCGATCGCCCGGTCAGTCTGCTGGCCGCGGTACTGCTCCCAGAGCCGGTCCACGTGCGGAAACTCCTCCTGCCCGAGTTCCGATATCGTGATCTCCATGACTGGATCGACGGCGGGGCCCGGGATAAACCCGTCGATCCGCCGTGGCAATCTTTTTTGCGGGGGCAGTCCGATATCCGCTTTATGTCTGTTGGGGAGTGGCGTCGAGTCCCGATCCGCCCAGCCATCGTGGCGGGGTCGGCCGCCCTGACCTTGCTCGCCAACCTCGCCGGTCTCCTCGCCGGGGTCACGGTCGTGCTCCCGCATTTCCTCTACGTGCCGATCGCGCTGGCCGGTTACTGGTACCCCCGCCGCGGTATCTTGATCGCGATCGGCATCGCGGCCTCGTACGCGGCCATGGCCCTGGCCCTCACCCCGTCGGAATGGCTCGCGATCGCGGCGCGGACGTTCACCCTGATCGCACTCGGGGCCCTGATCGCGTACCTGTCGCGCCGGCTCGCGGCCGAGGAGGCTCGCTACCGCGGGCTCTTCGACCACTCGGTCGCGGGGATACTGGTCGTGGACGCCGACGGCGTGGTCAGGGATGCGAACCCGCGGGCGGCCGCGCTCACCGGCCGCGGAACGGGCGAACTGGCGGGGATCCCCCTCGCGGCGATCTCGGACGATCCCGGGGCCGCGACGGAGTTCCTGGCCGCGGTCGCCCGCAGACCGGTCGAGCACGCCGAGCTCGACCTGATCCACGCCGAACGCCGCCCGGTCCACGCCCTGGCCTCGGGCACCCCGCTCGGCAACGGCCTGGCGCTCGTGACCCTCGCGGACGTGACTGAGGAACGCATGGCCCGGGCGGCACTCGAGGCCGCGAACCAGACCATGGCGAGCGTTGCCATGATCCTGGACCGCGACCTGACCGGGGACGTCGCGGCCCTGGACGCCAGCCTCGAGCGGGGCCGGGAGACCGTGGACGACCCCGAGACGCTCGCGCTCCTCCGTCGGATCGGCGAAGGGGTGGCGGCGGTCGCGCGCCGCATCGAGATCTCACGCGAGTTCAGGGTGCTCGGGACCCGGCCGTCCGCCTGGCAGCCGGTCCAGGCTGCGATAGAGGAGGCCGGGGCCCGCCTCGACCCGGGGCCGGTCGCGGTCCGGCCCTGGACCACGCGGCTCGAGATCTACGCGGACCCTGCGCTCCCCGTTGCATTCTACCATCTCCTGCACAACGCAACCCGGCCTGAGACCGGGGCGACGGCGGTCGTGATCACGTACCGGTACGGCCCCGGCGGCTGCCAGATCATCGTCGAGGATAACGGCCTCGGGATCCCCGCCGGTGAGCGGGGCACCCTCTTCTCGCCGGCGGCCGGCCGGTACGGCCGCGGGCTCTACCTCGCCCGGGAGATCCTGGGGATCACCGGCATCGGGATCACGGAAGAGGGCACGGGCTCGGGGGCCCGGTTCGTGCTCTCCGTGCCGGCCGGGGGGTGCCGCGTCCCATGACCTGGACGCGCGTGCTCGTCCCGACCGATCTCTCCGCCGAGAGCGAACGCGCTGCCGACGCCTGCCTCGACCTCCCGGGCCGCCCGCTCCTGCTGCTGGTCCACGTCGGCGATCCGTCCCCGGCGCTCGATACCGAGGCCGATCGGCTTCGTGCTCTCGGTGCCACAGTCGAGACCCGGGCGACGGCCCGGGGCGAACGGACGATCGCGAACACCCTCCTTGAGATGGTCCACGAGGAGGCGGCCGACCTCGTCGTCATCGGCGCCCGAGGGCGCGGACGGGCCCTGGACCGGCTCCTCGGCTCGGTCTCCGAGGCCGTGCTCCGGGGCGCGCAGATCGATGTGCTTGTGGTCCGCGGACGCTGCGGGAGCCCGCTCTTTGCCCGGGTGCTCGCCCCGACCGACCTCTCGCCCACCTCGGTCGAGGCCGCCGAACGCCTTGCGGCCACGGGCGCAGTCGGCGAGGGGATATTGCTCCACGTCGGCCCCGACGCTGACGGCCTCGAGGCGATCGCGGCCGGTCTCGGTTGGCGTGCGCTGAATCGCAAGGCCCCGGTCGTCGCCGGGCTGATCGGGGCCGCGCTCGAGGAGGAGGCGACGGCGATCGCCCTCTGCCGCGTCGGCGGCGCGGACGCGGTCGCGGGCATCCCCCTCGGCCCCGTCGCGGAGGGCGTGGCCCTCACGGCTCCCTGCCCGGTCCTGCTCGCGTACCCCCGCGCGATCCTCACACTCGCGGTCCGCGAGCTCGGTTCGGCCGAGTTCCCCCTCGCCGACGAGGTCTGGCGCGACTACCACGAGACCCGCGGGGATCCGGCCGTCGACCGGGTCTTCGCCCTCTTCGCGGGGGGGACCATCGGCGCGCTGGCCCGGTGCCGGCGCCACCCGGACGGCCACGAGGTCGACGCGGTCTTCACGCCCCCTCCGTTCCGGGGCCGGGGCTACGCCCGGCACGTCCTGTCCGGACTCGTGGAGGCCTGCCATAACGAGGACCTCTTCATGTACTCAGTCGCGGACCTCGAGCCGTTCTACGCGGCCTTCGGCTTCGTGCTGATCCCCGAGACCGAGCTCCCGCCGACGGTCCGCGAACGGTATACCTGGGCCGCCGGCGATATGGAAGCGGCCGAGGTCACGCCCATGCGCCGGCCCGCCGGCTGGTACGCGCGGGACGACTGACGCCGGCCGACCCGCGGCCTCATCAGGTCGCGGGCCCAACGCCTGTGACGATGGCCGACGTCAGCTATGTCCTCCCCGACACCCTTTCCGGCGAGCCCGCCGAGCGGGAGACGTTTGCCCGCCGCTGCGGCTGCGACCTCGTGGAGGTCGCTCCCGGCGCCGCCCCGCCGCCGGCCCTGCCCTGGCTGCTCCGGGCCGCCTCGACTGACGAGGACGGCCGGGACCGACCGCGCTGGCACGATCGGGCCTGGACCGCCGCGTTCGTATCGGCGGTCCTCGGGGCCGGCGATCCCGCCCTGGCCGCGGTCGTGATCGAGCCCGGGGACGAGTGGAGCCGGCCCGCCGACCTGGTCCGGGCGATCGCCGCTGTCCGTGACGGCCTCCACGCCCGGTTCGGCGGGGCCCCGGCCGTCCTGGTGGCCAACCGGGCCGAGCAGTCCCTTCCCGACGGCGTCGCGCTCGCCGGGTTCTGGGATCACCTCCGCCGCCGCACCCCGGAGCTCGCCCCCCACACCGGCATCGCGCTCGACGCGCCCGAATTCTACGCCGCGACAAGGACGCGCATGACAGCCGAGCTTGCGCTCGTCCCGCCCGACGCCCTCCGGTACGTCCGGCTCCACACGCGGGGGGGAAAGCCCGACCTCAACGACCCCCTTCCCTGGCGGGCCGTCTTCGGCCTGGTCCGCCGGGTGCCCGGGCCGGTCCTGCTCGCGCCGGCCGTGAACGATTCGACAGCGCTCGAGCCGGCCATCCTCTTCTGCATGGTCTCACTCCAGGGCCGGGCCTTCACCTGAGCCGGCCGCACCGTTTCGGATCCTTTTTCCCGGTCCGCGCACATCATCACGTATGCTTCTGGATCCACGGCAGGCCGAAGCCGTGGAGAAGGACGGCATCCAGCTGATCCTGGCCGGCCCGGGGTCGGGCAAGACCCGCGTCATCACCGAGAAGATCGCCCGCCTTCTCGAGAATCGTGTCGATCCCGACACGATCCTCGCGCTCACCTACTCGGAGAAGGCGGCGCAGGAGATGGCCGACCGGTGCGCTGAACGAACCGGCAGGACCGGGATCGCGATCCACACCTTCCACTCCTTCTGCCTCCAGGTCATCCGCGACCACGTGCTCGAGTCCGGCATCGCCACGACCGCAGGGGTCATCTCGAAGCCGAACCAGCTCGCCTGGGGCCTCCGGAACATCGACACCTTCGATTTTTCGACGATCGCGGTCGGCAACAACGCGGCCGCCGTTATCAAGGCCGTGCTTGAGGGGATCAGCGCGTTTCGCGACGAGGCAATAGGGTCCGACGAGCTGACCCGGTACCTCGAGGAGGCGCCCGATGACGAGCCTGCCGGCCGACTCCGCGACCTGCTCGCGGTCTACCGGGCGTACGAGCAGTACAAGCGGGCCGAGCATCTGATCGACTACCCGGACATGGTCCACGGGGCCGTCCGGCTGCTCGAGCGGAAGCCCGGGATCCGCGACGAGTACCGCCGGCAGTACTCGCACGTCCTCGTCGACGAGTTCCAGGATACGAACTGGATCCAGCTCCGCCTGCTCAAGCTCCTGGCCGGCGATCATCTCTGCGTCGTCGCCGACGACGACCAGACGATCTACCGGTTCCGCGGCGCGTACCTCACCAACCTCGACGAGGTCAAGCGGACCTGGCCGGACTGCCGCGGGACCCTCCTCGACCGCAACTACCGCTCCACCTCGACCATCCTCGCCCTCGCCCTTCGGCTGATGCAGTCCGCGCCGAACCGGACGCCGAAAGAGATCACGACCGCGAACCCCGAGGGCGAGCCGGTTGTCTTCGCCCGCTGCGCGAACGAGGAGGCCCAGGTCGCGTTCGTCCGCGACAAGATCGCCGCTCTGCTCGAGGCTGAGTTCCTGCCCCGGCGGGAATCGGCCCCGCGGCGGTTCCGCCACGGGGACATCGCGGTCCTCTGCCGAAAAAGAGAGCAGGGCGCGGCCCTCGCGCACGCCCTCGCCCAAAACGGAATCCCCTGCACCTACCGCGGCGAGGTCGATCTCTTCCGCCTCCCCGAGACCCGGGGCGTCCTGGCATGGCTCCGGGCCGTGGACAACCCCTGTGCGGCTGGCGCCTCTCTGCACCGGCTCATGCGTGCCGCCGGCACCCCCGAGCCCACCGTCCAGCACCTGCACGCGGGGGCCCGGCGGTACGCGGACCCCGTCCTCGGGGACGACGGGGTCTGGGCGGCCATGCTCAGGGCGGCCGACCTCGTGCCGGACGAGGCCCCGCTCGTGGCCGAACTCGCCCGAGCCGTCGGCCGGCTCATCGCGGAGAAGGAGACAACACCTCTGCCCGCGCTCGTCCACAAGGTCCTCTTCCGTGGCGCCGGGCTCTACCGGCGCGCCCTCGGCAGGGAGGACACCCGGTCCGTCGCCGCGCTCAACGCTTTCTACCGGATCGCGGTCGAGTACGACGCGGCCACGCGCGAGGCCGGGCTCCCGGACTTTCTCGAGCACCTCCGGGTCCTGGCCGAGTTCCCGGTCGAGGTGGAGACCGGGTCGGGCGAGGACGCGGTCCAGGTGATGACCGTGCACAAATCCAAGGGGACCGAGTTCCCGGCTGTCTTTGTCCTCGACCTCTCGGCCGCGCACTTCCCGCTCAGCTACCGGGAGAAGCGGTTCGCGGTCCCGGCCGAGCTCGCCCGGGGTCTCCGGGGCGACGACGACGAACGGGCCCTCTTTCTCCAGGAGGAGCGGCGGCTCCTCTATGTCGCGATGACCCGTGCCGAGGAACGGCTATACCTGACCCGGGTCGTGCGGCACGGACGGAACCGGAACGAGACCAGGCCGTCGGTCTTTCTCCGGGAACTCGGGGTCGACAAGAACCCGCTGGTCCAGACCGTCGAGGTGGACGCACCCATCGCCGCCGGGCCCGTCGCGGGCGAGCCCCAGGATTCGCTCGAGGCGCTCCGCGAGGCCGGGGTCGAGCAACTCGCCCGCGCCGCGGCTGAGGCCCGGCACACGGCCGCGTTCGCCCATCTGGTCGCGCTCGAGCGGCTCCGTATCGCGGCCGGCGGGGGCGACGGGTCGGCCTTCGACCCGGCCTCGTTCCTCGTCGGCGCGTGGCCGATGGCGGAGATCGTGCTCCCCGGCACCCCGCCTCGCCCGCCAGAGGTCCCGGAGGGGTTCGCCTTCTCCGCCTCGTCCCTCGGCTGCTACGCCGACTGTCCCCTCCGGTTCAAGTTCGAGCACCTGCTCGGGGTCCCGGCTCCGCCGGGGGCTCGGGCCGGCCTCGGTTCCGCGGTCCACATGGCGATCGAGGCGCTCTCGAAGGACCTCCTCCGGGGGATCGAGCGGGACCGAAACGAGGCCGTCGCCATCCTGGAGGGGTGCTGGCAGTCGTCGGCGTACGCCTCGGAACGGCACGAGGCTGAGGACTGGCGGACGGCTGTCGCCCTCCTCGATACCTACCTGGCCTGGCAGGCCACGAACCGGAACGAGATCGTCGATGTGGAGCGGCGGTTTTCGTTCCCGTACGAGGACCGGCCGATCCGGGGGTCCATCGACCGTATCGAGCGGCGGCCTGACGGCCGGCTGGTCGTGGTCGACTTCAAGACGGGCGCCCTCTCGTCCGCACCCACGATAGGGGCTGTGCAGGCCGAGGTCCAGCTGAACCTCTACGCCCTCGCGGTCGCCGAAGAGTTCGGCGCGTTCCCGGCAGAGGCCGCGTATCTCTACCTGCGGGAGCCACGGTACATCCCGTATTGTCCTACCGGGGCGACCATGGGGGCGTTCCTGGAACGCCTCACGGAGCTCGTGAACGGGGTGCTCGCCGCGGCATTCCCGGTCCGGCCGTCGCCGGCGTCGTGCCGCTCGTGCGCCTACCACGAGCTCTGCGCAGACGAAACGGCGTAGCTGCCCCTCACCGGGGTTTGGTCCGGACCCAGTCCGAGAGCCGGGTCGTTCTATCGGGGTGGTCGATCCGGCAGCGGGAGAGGTCGAGCCGACCCGTCTCGTAGCCGTGGGCCCGCATCACCTCGAGCAGGCGCGCGTACTTCCCCGTCCGGCAGAGGTGCTGGTGCAGCCGGTGCATGGTCGACTTCGCGCCGTAGCAGCGCGGCGCATCGGCCCAGGAGACGCCGGTCGAGAGGACGTAAAGGACGCCGGTGAAGAGCCGGCGGAGGTCGGCCCGGCGGCCGCCGTGCGGGGACCGGGCCGGGAGGATTGGCCGGATCTCCTCCCAGAGCCGGTCGTCGGGCTCCCGGAATGGCATACACCCGAATACGCGCCGCATCAGAAAAGGGTGTTGGTGCCCGTCGGGCCGGAACGCGACCCGGTCCGGGTCAGTCCTCCGAAGAGGCCGGCTTCCAGCGGAAGTAAGGCGTCCCGCCGACGTCGCGGCACTCGATCCGCTTCTCGCCGCAGAACTGGGGCGCGAGGACGACCAGGTCCGCGATGAACCGATCGAGATGGAGCCGGCGGTTGACCTCGGGGCCGATCAGGGCGGCCTCGATCTCGTGCAGGGCGAAGGCCTCGCCGGGGTGTGCCCGGAGGAACGCCTCGACCTGGTTCTGTCCGGTTTCGCCGGCCTCGAACTCGTCGGATGTGATGGGCACAGGAACCACTCTGACACCCCTTGCCCCGGGGATCTCTTCATGGTTTCGCCTTACTCGTCCCAGCCCGCGGCAGGGTCCTCGCCCGGGGGGACGAGCCGGCCCGCGAACCGGCGCTCGCCCGCGTTGACCACGATCATCATGGGCAGGACACAGACCTGCCGCGAACCTTCGCCCGCGGCGGTGCCACCGGAGGGCGCACGGGAAGTGCCGAGATCGACGCGATACCGCCCTTCGCCGATCCAGAGGACGAGCCCCTGGGAGTCGGGGGTGAACCGCTCGATCATCAGCTCGACGACCAGGTGCGGCCCGCCCTCCGAGAGCTCGGACGGCTCCTCGGCGTACGCGACGGAGGCGTAGCCCTCGAACGGCACCCCGCCGACCTCGAGATCGATGACCATGCCTCCGGGGGTGAGCGTGAACGTGACGGGGATCATGGAGAGAGGCTCGGCGCGGGCGGTGTTAAGGATTGGGGAGCACGCAGCCGGTCAACCGAACCCGCCGAACGGACAGGTGTCATCGTCGCCGCGCGCCCGCTCGAGTACGTACCGCAACGCCTGCACATCGCGGACGGTCATGTTGCTCACGATCAGCCGGTGCACGAGCTCGTCGAACGGCACGTCCTCGAGAAGGCGGTGGAACCCGGCCTCGAGGAACGGCTCGGTGACACCCTCCACGCCGGCGAAATCGAGCTCGACCTCGCGGCCAGCTGCGAGCACGGGGCGGATCAGGTCGTGGAGTCGTCTCCCATCCTCCGCGCCGCCGTCCCCGATGATCCCGGCCACCCGGACGGTCAGGGCCCCGTTCCCGGTCTCCATGACCGATTCTCTGTGCAGCGCAGGTATATAGTCCCTTCACACCTGCGGCGGGGACGCCTCCTCCACTGTGTGCCGGCGCGTATCGCGGGCCGCGAGCCGGTCGCGCTGGAACGCGACGATCGCGGCAAAGCGCGGGTCACCGACTCCACCGAGCCCGTCGAGCAGATCGGCCGCGCGCTCGAATTCGCCGGCCCGGCGGGCGACGTCGACCATCACGAGCGTCTCGGCCTCCGGGTTTTCAATGTAGTGCTCGCCCCGGCGCCGGATCTCGTCGAGCAGGTCGAGGGTACGGCGCCGCGCCCGCACTGCATCCTCATCCGCGCTGGCGTCGTCGGCGGCCCAGGCGGCCCAGAGGGCAGTCTCAGCCGCCTCGACCCACCGATCCGCGTGTTCGAGCAGGGTAGATGCACAGAGGAGTCGGACCACGAGCTCGGGTTCTGTCCCCTCGCGGAGGGCCCGGTAGCCTTCCGATGCGACCACCTCCGCGGCACCGGCCGTCGGCTCCTCGAGGGTCAGTCCGCAGTAGCCGCAGTGGGGGCACTCCTGGACCCAGTGGGCGATCGTCTCCCGCTGGTCGGGCGGGGGTCGGAGGTCGAGGTCCGCCGACCCCTCCCGCCCCGCATCGGCCACGAATCCCTGGACCGAGGTCTTTCCGCAGACCGCACACCGCTTCTCTTCCGTCGCGATCGTCGCCATCACCTCCAGATGGCGCCCCACCCGGATGAATCTGACGGCGCCTGCCGTGGGCAGCGGCCATGCGGGTGCGTGGGGCGGAAGAGGGGTTGATGCGTTTGAAGAAAAGGGTTAGAGGCCGAGCTCGGTGAGCCCGGGGTGGTCGTCGGGGCGCCGGCCGAGCGGCCAGTGGAACTTACGCTCCTCCTCGGTGATCGGCAGGTCGTTGATCGACGCGTGGCGCACGGCCATCCGGCCGGTCTGATCGAACTCCCAGTTCTCGTTGCCGTAGCTCCGGAACCAGTGGCCCGAGTCATCGCGCCACTCGTACGCGAACCGGACTGCGATCCGGTTGTCGCCGAAGGCCCAGATCTCCTTGATCAGGCGGTAGTCGATCTCCTGTGCCCACTTCCGCTTCAGGAACGCAACGATCTCGTCGCGGCCGTTGACAAACTCGGCACGGTTGCGCCAGCAGCTGTTCTCCGTGTACACGCCCGAGACCTTGACAGCGTCGCGGGAGTTCCAGCCGTCCTCGGCCATCCGGACCTTCTGCACGGCCGTCTCGTACGTGAATGGGGGCACGGGCGGACGAATGTCTTCTGCCATGTGTCTTTCTTGACACGGAGAGTGGTTAAGGATATCCGCCTACTCGGTGGTCTTCCCGTCGAAGTGCTCCTCCTGCTCGTCGGCCTCCTTCTTCGTCTTCCGCACGACCCCGTCCTGGTGCTCGGGCGGCGAGTAGATCGTGTAGAGCTTGAGGTTCTCCGTCTTCGAGGTGTTGACCACGTTGTGCCGCGCACCGCTCGGCACGACCACGCCGCTCCCGTCCTTCACCGGGTTCGAGGTGCCGTCGATGATGACCTCTCCCTCGCCCTCCTCGAAGCGGAAGAACTGGTCGACGTCGTCGTGGACCTCCTCGCCGATCTCCTCACCGGCCTTCAGGTTCATCAGCACGAGCTGGCTGTACTTCCCGGTGTAGAGCACCCGGCGGTAGTCCGTGTTCGTCGTCGTCGCCGTCTCGATATCTGTTACAAATCCTTTCTTCACGGTATCACGTCCTTCATTTCGGTGATCGATCCTTCGCGGGATGATCGGTTCACCATCGCAGGGTGACCATTTCTTTCTTACGATCGGGGCAGGACTCCGCGGGCCGGGCTCACCGCTCCGGGATCTAAAAAAGAGGTCGGAGTCGGTCTCCCTGGAACGGCCCACGGACCACGGTCAGTCGGCGGGCTCGACCCGCTCCATCGGGATGCCGATCGCGTCCGCGATGCCCGCTCCGTAGGCCGGGTCGGCCTTCAGGCAGTTGCGGATGTGCCGGACCTTGATGAACTCGGGCGCGTCGCCCATCGCACGGGCCGTGTTTTCGCAGAGAACCCGCTGCTGGGCCGGGCTCATCAGCCGGAAGAGCTTGCCCGGCTGGGTGTAATAGTCCGAGTCGTCCGCGCGGAAGTCCCAGGCGTCGGCCGCGCCCGAGAGCTCCAAGGGGGGATCGCGGTACTCCGGCTGCTCCTGCCACTCGCCATAGCTGTTCGGCTCGTACGCGATAGTCGAGCCGTAGTTGCCGTCCACCCGCATCTGCCCGTCCCGGTGCGACGGGTGGGCCTGCGCGTTCTTCGGGCGGTTGACGGGGATCTGGTGGTGGTTGATGCCCAGGCGGTAGCGCTGCGCATCGCCGTAGGCGAAGAGGCGGCCCTGGAGCATCCTGTCGGGCGAGAACCCGATCCCGGGCACCACGGCCGCCGGGTTGAACGCCGCCTGCTCGACGTCCTGGAAGTAGTTCTCGGGGTTCCGGTTCAGCTCGAGCACGCCGACCTCGTGCAGGGGGAACTCGCCCTTGTACCAGACCTTGGTCAGGTCGAACGGGTTGTAGGGCATGGCCTTCGCCTGCTCCTCGGTCATCACCTGGATGTACATCGTCCAGCGGGGGAACTCGCCGCGATCGATCGCCTCGAGCAGGTCGCGCTGGTTGCTCTCGCGGTCCTTTGCGACGACCGCCTCGGCCTCCTCGTCGGTCAGGTTCTCGATCCCCTGCTGGGTGTGGAGGTGGAACTTGACCCAGACCCGTTCGTTCGCTGCGTTGACCATGCTGAACGTGTGGCTCCCGAACCCGTGCATGTGGCGGAACGAGCGCGGGATGCCGCGGTCGCTCATGGTGATGGTCACCTGGTGCAGGGCCTCGGGCAGGGACGTCCAGAAGTCCCAGTTGTTCTTCGCGCTCCGCATGTTCGTGCGGGGGTCGCGCTTGACCGCGCGGTTGAGGTCCGGGAACTTGTGCGGGTCACGGAAGAAGAAGACGGGGGTGTTGTTGCCCACCAGGTCCCAGTTCCCCTCCTCAGTGTAGAACTTCATGGCGAAGCCGCGGATGTCCCGCTCCGCGTCAGCTGCGCCGCGCTCGCCGGCGACGGTCGAGAAGCGGACGAAGGCGTCGGTCTTCTTTCCGATCGCGGAGAAGATCTTCGCCTTCGTATACCGCGTGATGTCATGGGTGACGGTGAAGGCCCCGAACGCGCCCGAGCCCTTGGCGTGCATGCGCCGCTCGGGGATCACCTCGCGGTCGAAGTGGGCGAGTTTCTCCTGGTACCAGACGTCCTGCAGCAGCATGGGGCCGCGCGGTCCGGCCGTGACGGCGTTCTGGTTGTCCGCCACCGGCGCACCGGCGGCTGTGGTCAGCTTCTTCTTCTCTTCCATGTCGATCTCCTCCGGAGCCCGCGCCCCGGAGCGGGCCGATCCGAGCTCGTGCGGAGGTATTCTTTTCTCCGTGGCTTTCAACACTCCCCCCAACCTTCAAATACCCCTCAACGCCTCCGCTCCAGCTGTCTTATGGCTGTTCCACGCCACATCTCGGTATGGACAGAGCACTGCGGGAGGCGGTCGAGGTTCACTGCCGGCGGCTCGAGGTTTCGCTCGTCGGGTTCGCGCCGGCGAGCCGCTGGGACGAGCCCCGGTTCGACCCGTGGGTGCCCGAGCCGTTCCGGCCGGCGGCCGTGATGCCCGGGACGCGGACCGTGATCGTGATCGGCCTCCCGGTCTTCCTGCCCGTGGTCGAGTCCGCGCCCTCGATCTGGTACCACGAGCTCTACCGGACGACGAACGAGCTCCTCGACCAGCACACATACCGGATCGCGGCAGCCCTGAACGCGGCTGGTCACCCGTCCGTGCCGGTGCCGCGGGATGGGTACGGCTCGATCCGGGTCCTGCTGGAGAAGCCGGTCGCGTTCTTCTCCCACCGGCACGCGGCGTACCTCGCCGGGCTCGGCTCGTTCGGAGTCAACAACGTCCTCCTGACTCGCGCGTACGGACCGCGGGTCCGGTTCGCGTCGGTCCTGACGGCGGCCGAGCTCCCGCCGGACCCGGTCTTCGAAGAGGACCTCTGCACCCGGTGCATGCGCTGCGTGGAGGAGTGCCCGGTCGGCGCGCTCGAGCCCGGCGACTACCCCGGCTCCCTGACCGATAAGCGGACCTGCGCCGAACGGGCCGCGGACCTCCTCGGCCGGCACGTCTCGCCGTGCGGCCGCTGCATCGCGGTCTGCCCGGTCGGCGAGGACCGGCGGCTCTTCGGCGACGGTGACGACGACGCGGCCCGATCCGCCCGGGCGCACGTCCGGTCGTACGGCGGAGGCTGAACGCACTCCACCCGGACCGTGCGGCTCAGTTGATTCTGAGCCGCTGCCCGTTCATCATAGGGTGGACCCCGTTGTTCAGGGTGTAGCCCAGCTCGCTCGCAAACCGGGCGTAGGCCGACGCCATGGTCAGATCCCCATGTGCGGGGATGATATGCTGGGGCTGGAGCATCTGCATGAAGTCGTAGTGGTCCTCCCGGTACGCGTGACCGCTCACGTGCAGGTCCGGGAAGATCCGGGCGCCAGCCGCGACGAGGAGCTGCTCTATCCGGGCCCGGTTCGCGTGGTTCATCGGGTTCGGGATCACCTTCGCCGAGAAGAGCACCTTGTCCCCTTTGGCGAGCTGGTACGGGGTGTCGCCATGCGCGAGGCGGGTGAGCATGGCCCCCGGCTCGCCCTGGTGGCCCGTGACGATCGGCAGGAACTGCTCCTTCCCGTCCTTCATCATGCGGCGCATCATCCGATCGATCACCCGCCGGTTGCCGAAGACGCTGGTCGTCTTGGGGAACGAGACGAACTTCATCTGTTCTGCGGTCACGCTGTATTTCTCCATCGAGCGGCCGAGGAGCACGGGCTTTCTCCCGATCGCGGCGGCGCACTCCGCGATCACCTTCACGCGGGAGATGTGCGACGAGAAGGCCGAGACGATGATCGCGTGCCGGTCGTCCTCGAGGCTGGTGATGACGTCCCGCACGAGGCCCCCGGCGATCCGTTCGCTCGGAGACCGCCCCGAGTGCTGGATGTACGGGCTCTCGACGATCACGGCGAGCACCCCCTCCTTCCCGAGCTGCCGGAACCGGGCAAAGTCCGGGGGCGCGCCGATGACCGGCGTCTGGTCGAACTTGAAGTCGCAGGCGTAGACGATCGCCCCGTGGGGCGTGTGGAGCACCGGCGTCACCGTGTCGATGATCGAGTGCTGCGTGTGGACGAACTCGAGCACGAGGTTCTGGGAGATGGTGTGCCGCTGCCCGGCCCTGAGCGGCACGAGCGCGTTCTCCACGCGGAACTTCCGCTCGCCCTTGATCTGCTGGCGAATCAGTTCCGTGGCGTAGGGCGTGGCGATGATCGGCGCCTTGTATCGGTGCGCCAGCTTGGGGATGGCCCCGATGTGATCCAGGTGACCGTGCGAGCAGACGATGGCCTTCACGGTCCCCGGGATCGACTGGAGGATGGTGTCGTCCGGGATCGCCTTGATCTGGATCAGGTCGAGCGAGTGCATGGTGTCGACCTCCGCGTCCTCGTGGAGCATCAACTGGTCCAGGCGGAGGCCCATGTCGAAGATGACGATCTCCTTGCCGCACCGGACGGCGGTCATGTTCCGGCCGACCTCTTCGTATCCGCCTACTGCGATGATCTCTATTTCCATGATATGTCCTGGTGGTGAATGGTGACGTCTGCGCTGATGCCGGGGCGCGGACTCGCTGCGCGGCTGGTCGTGAGAGCCCCGCGTCCACGGTCCGCTGCCTCCCGGGGCTCGGCCCGGCGTTGTGGTCAGGCCTCGCCTGCTGCCGGCACCCCTCCCGGGCCCCCGTGATGCCGTCGTACGCAACGAGGTCGACGGACGGGGCCATCGGGTCGATCCCGGCGTTCGCCCTGGGGGCGAGGGCCGGTCTGCTGTGGCCGTCCCGGCGAGGATGTCGCCGCGGCTGTTCGAAGCCCGCTCTCGATGGAGAGCGCTGACACTCGTGAGGGCTCCGGAGAAGGTGCCGGCCCGGCGGAGGGCGGAAAGAGTATACCGCGCTCCTGGGTGCCGACGGTTACTGTATAAAAGGATCGTCGAGGATATAAGTGTTCAGATCTGACGCGGCCGGCCTCTCTCCGCCGGCTCCATGCCGGGCCGGTTCAGACCGAGTGTTCCCAGCCCTGGCCCATGTCCACGATAGGCCGGACTTCGGTCACCTCGAACACCGCAAGGGCGTGGAGCATGGACGCGGCGTCCTCGCCGATGGCCTGGGTGACCTGCGCGATGTAGTCGTCGAAGGCCGGGCCCGAACTCGTGAGATCCTTCAGCCGCAGATAGACCCGGATACCCCTCCAGTCCATGAGTCCCGCGCCGGGCTCCATGATCATGTAGACCGCGTGCGGGTTCTCACGGAGGTTCGCGAGCGTCCGGTTCGTCCCGGAGCCCAGGACCACCGTCTTCTCGTCGGTCATGCGTGGCGATCCGAAGACCGCAACGTCGACCGTTCCGTCCGCCCCGGCCGTGCTGAGCGTCCCGATCCGCGGGGCTTTGTTGAAGTACTCCATCAGGTGCGCCGACATCGTCTTCATCTCGTTACGGGCTCTCGCTCCCGGCAGTTAATGGTTCCTGGCCGGTTCGCGCGGCGAGCCGGGAGAGGCTCCCGGGGTCGAAACCCGGCGATGGCAGGGGAGCCGCAGCGCGTCCGCTCCTGCCCGCCGATGCCGTGGGAGCCTGCTCTCGCTGGCCCTGTGTGGTTCCCCGGGTGGCCGCTCGGTCCACGGCATCGGCAATGGAATCGCGAGGCGGCCGAAAAGAGAGGAGAGCGCCGCGAGAACCGCTCGGCGGGGCCGTTCGAGATGCGGGGAGAGGGGTTCGAACCCTCGAACGCCTGCGCGATAGGGTCCTAAGCCCTACGCCGTTGACCTGGCTTGGCTATCCCCGCGCCGGTATTACATCGCCGCCGGGGTGTTAAACCTTCACCGGCCGGCCATCACCGGGGCGGCCCGCGTCCTCTCCGCCGCCTGAACGCGGCGGTAGGGATAGTCGGGCCGGACGTACCCCGAGAAATGCGCTCCCTTCGACGGGGCCACCCGCATCTCGTCCCAGACAACCGGCGGGACGTTGTTGTCGTAGATCGCCCCGGTCCCGAACCGGATCCGGAGCCGCCTCCCGGCAGGGTCGGACGCAACCGCATCGAGGATCGAAGAGGCCCCACTGGTCCACGGAGATTCCATAGGGGTGTATGGGGCTCTATGAAAAAGGCGCTGTCGTCACGAGGCCGTCTCCGCCTCAACCGTCTCGACCATCTCTCCCTCGCCGAGCGGTGCGAACGGCGACTGGCCGGGCTCGGCCGGAAGGGCCGCGTCGCGGCGGAGCTCGAGCTCCTCGACGACGATCCCGTACGCGCCCACCGCGAGCGCGAGCAGGAGCGGGCCCAGGAGCAGCCCGACCACCCCGAGGAGCGTGATCCCGCCGAAGAACCCGATGAACATCACCACCGGGTGGATCCGGGCCTTGGCCCCCATAAGCAGGGGGCGCATGATCCAGTCGGGGATCGCCGCCACGAACGGGTACCCGATGAAGATGATCAGGAGCAGGCCCCGGAGGTCGCCGATCGCGAGGGCGTACCCCCCGAGCACGACCAGGATCACCGTCTGGCCCAGGAACGGCACGAGCTGGAAGATCCCCGAGAGGACCGCGAAGAAGAGGACATGGCCGTACCCGAGGATCCAGAAGAACGGGAGCGCGACCAGGAACGAGAGGAACGCGGTCGCGAAGTGGACCACGAAGATCGAGTACATCACGTCCACGGCCATCTGCCAGAGCCGCTCGGCCGTTCGGCGCACCTCGCCCGGGAGCGCCTCGTTCAACCGCGCCCCGGTCCGCTCCCCCTGCTCGAGGGTCAGGTAGAGGACCAGGAAGAAGGTGATCAACTCGAGCGAGACCATGGGGAGTTCACCGATCAGGGAGGTGAGAAAGCCCGTCAGGGCCCCGATCTCGGACTGGATTCCGGCGAGGATCGCCGTGAGGTCGAATGGAAGGCCCGCAATCGGTCCCGTCACCGGCGCGGTCACGGCCGAGAGGATGGTCCGCGCGAGCTCGGCGATATAGCCGATGTTCTGGACGAGCACCGCGATCGTGACCACGGCCGCCCCCACGAGCCCCGCCCCGACCACGATCGTCAGGGTCGTGGCCGCGAAGATCGGGTTCGTCCGCCGCGAGAGCCGGCGCTGGAGTGGGAAGAGGACCACCGCGACCGATGCCGCGAGGACCGAGACCCCGACGAGCGGCCAGAAGACGACCGCGGCCGCCGCGAGGATCGCGGCCACGATCGCCCAGATCGTCCAGTGTGGCAGCGACCCGGCGACGGTCATCGCATACCCCTCTGACATCGGGACGGATATGCCTGCCGGAGCGGCACGAACCGGCAGGTATATGTCGGGGCTCGGCCGATCCTGATCTCAATGTGTGGTGAATGTTTTTTCGCCCGTGAGCGCTTTTATCGCTAGGGCACCCGACCGCCACGCATCGACCGTTCAGCCGGCACCTGTCAGCCGAGCGGACGCATTCGCCTTTTATTATCCGTTTTGAGCACCCCACGCTGTGTGAACAGTGCCGGGGCTCGGGAGTACCTGTCATGAGAGGAAAAGAGATCCGCCTTGAACGCATCATCAACCGGAACACGAAGAGGACCATCGTCGTGCCCATGGACCACGGGGTCTCGCAGGGGCCGATAGAGGGCCTGATCGACCTGGGCGCTGCCGTGGACGCGGTCGCGCTCGGCGGCGCGAACGCTGTGCTCGGCCACATCGGCCTGGCGCTCCACGGGCACCGGCGGCACGGTCCTGACATTGGCCTGATCCTGCATCTCTCGGCCTCGACCGCGATCGGGCCGGACCCGAACGAGAAGGTGCTGGTCAACACCGTGACCAACGCCCTCCGCATGGGCGCGGACGCGGTCTCGATGCACGTCAACATCGGGGCCGACTCCGAGGCCCGCATGCTCGAGGACCTCGGCAGGGTCGCGGTCCAGTGCCAGCACTGGGGCATGCCGCTGCTCGCCATGATGTACCCGCGGGGCAGGAAGATCGAGGACGAGCACGCGGTCGATCACGTCAAGCTCGCGGCCCGCGTCGCGGCCGAGCTCGGCGCGGACATCGTCAAGACCGTGTACACGGGCGACCCCGACTCGTTCCGCGAGGTGACGCGGGGCTGCCCCGTCCCGGTCGTGGTCGCGGGCGGATCGAAGACCGACGACCGCGCGACCCTCGACCTGATCGAGGGGGCCGTCGGGGCCGGCGCGGCCGGGATCTCGATCGGGCGGAACGCGTTCCAGCACCCGGCCCCGGACCGTTTCGTGCGGGCTGCGGCCCTGATCGTCCACGAGGGGCGGACCGCTGAAGAGGCCATGGAGGTGCTCCGATGATCGGCAAGGAGATCCGGCTTGAGCGGTGCATGGACCGGAACACGGGCCGGGCCGTGATCGTGCCCATGGACCACGGCATGACCCTCGGGCAGATCGACGGCCTCCGCGACATGACCCGCGTCATCTCCGAGGTCTCGGAGGGCGGGGCGAACGCGATCGTGCTGCACAAGGGCATGGTCAAGGCCGGCCACCGGCGGCACGGCCGGGACATCGGCCTCGTCGTCCACCTCTCGGCCTCGACCGCGCTCAACCCCGACCCGAATGACAAGGTCCTGGTCTGCACTGTCGAGGAGGCCGTTGCCCTCGGCGCGGATGCGGTCTCGATCCAGATCAACCTCGGCTCGCCGAACGAGTCGCGCATGCTCGAGGCCGCAGGCCAGGTTTCGCGCGAGTGCACGCGCTGGGGCATGCCACTCATGATCATGGCCTACGCCCGGGGCCAGGGGATCGACGGGTCGAGCCCGATCTCGGTCTCGCACTGCGTCCGCGCGGCCGAGGAGCTCGGCGCGGATCTGATCAAGGTCAGCTACCCGAACGATCCGGCCGCGTTCCGGCAGATCGTGGAGGCCTGCTCGGTCCCGGTCCTGGTCGCGGGCGGCGAGAAGGGGGGCGACGAGGACGCGATCGCGATGGTCTCCGAGGCCGTCGGCGCAGGTGGCGCCGGGGTCTGCATGGGCCGGAACGCGTTCCAGCGCGAGGACACGGCGGCGTTTCTCGGCCGTATCGTCGACGCCGTCCACGGGGCGCCGCGATGAAGATCCTCTGGGTCGAGCCGGTCCCGTTCGCGACGGAGGTCGTGACTGCCGCGCTCGAGGCTGGCGTGGACGCGATCGTCACGGACGAGCCCGAGCGTGTCCGGGCACTCGGCCGGATCGCGACCATCGGCCCCGGCGGCGACCTCGAATGGGGCCGCGACGCCTTCCGCGTGACCATCGCGTCCTCTGAGGACGAGGACCGGGCCGTGGAGCTCGCGCAGCGGGGGCCGGTCGTGGTCGAGACCGCCGACTGGACCGTTATCCCGCTCGAGAATTTGATCGCCCGGTCGGACCGGGTCTACGCCCGGGTCTCCTCCGAGGAAGAGGCGCGGCTCGCCCTTGGCGCGCTCGAGCGTGGCGTGGCGGGTATCGTCCTCGCGACGAACGACGCGGACGCGGTCCGGCGGGTCGCGGCCCTGGTCCGGGGTGGAGGCGAGCGGGTGCCGCTCGTGCCGTTCACGGTCACGGCGATCCGGCCGCTCGGCATGGGCGACCGGGTCTGCGTCGACACCTGCACCCTCTTCGAGGACGGCGAGGGCCTCCTGGTCGGCAACACCTCCTCGGCCATGCTGCTCGTCCACGCCGAGACTCTCGAGAACCCGTATGTGGCCCCCCGACCGTTCCGCGTAAACGCGGGCGCGGTCCACGCGTACTGCCTGCTCCCGGGCGGGCGGACCGCGTACCTCGCGGACCTCCGGGCTGGCGAGACGGTCCTCGGCGTCGACGCCGGGGGCGGGACCGAGACGGCCGCGATCGGCCGGGTCAAGATCGAGCGTCGCCCGCTCCTCCTGGTCGAGGCCGTCGCTGACGACGGGAGGCCGGCGTCGGTCGTCCTCCAGAACGCCGAGACCATCCGGCTTGTCCGGGAGGGCGGGGGCGCGGTCTCGGTCGCGGCGATCGCTCCCGGCGACCGGGTCCTGGGCCTCCTTCTCGAGGGGGGGCGGCACTTCGGCCACGCAGTCGAGGAGACGATCCGTGAGCACTAGGACCCGGCTCGGCATCCTCGGCGGTACCGGGGGCATGGGCTCCCTCTTCGCCCGGGTCTACGGCGACGCCGGCTGGGAGGTCTCGGTCCGCGGCCGGACCGGGCACGAGCCCGTGCCGGCCTTCCTCGCGCGGCAGGACGTGGTGATGGTCTCGGTCCCGATCGACGCGACCCTCGGCGTGATCGCCGCGGTCGGACCCCACCTCCGGCGAGACCAGCTCCTCTGCGACCTGACCTCGCTCAAGGCAGCGCCGGTCGAGGAGATGCGCCGGTCGGCCGCGCCGGCTGTCGGGCTCCACCCGATCTTCGGCCCGGGCGTCGGCACCCTCGCGGGCCAGACGGTCGCGGTTACCCCCGCGACCGCGACGGCGGCGGAGTACGGCCCTCTGCTTGAGGTCCTCGAGGCCGCCGGCGCCCGGCTGGCCTTCACGACCCCCGAGCGCCACGACGAGCTGATGGCCGTGGTCCAGGGCCTGGCCCACACCCTCTCGCTCGTGCTGGCCGGGACCATGCGCGAGCTCGGTTGCGACCTCGACGAGGTCCTCGGGTTCACATCCCCGGTCTATCGGATCGAGTTCGGGCTCGTCGGCCGGCTCCTCGCGCAGGACCCGGCCCTCTACGGCCCGATCCTCCGCCGGAACGCGCACGTTCCGGCCGTCCTGGAGGCCGCCCACACGGCCCTCGAGGAGCTCGCGGACTCGATCGCCGACCCCGGCCCGGGCGCGTTCGTCCGCCTCTTCGAGGAGGACGCGGCCCTCTTCGCGCCGTACGCGGCGGCCGCGACAACCGAGACCGACCGCCTGATCCGCTGCCTTGTGGAGCCCGAGCGATGACGCTCGTCACCCTCGGGCCGGCCGGGACCTTCTCGCACGAGCTCGCGGCCCGGCTCGACCCCGACGTCCGCCTCCGCCCGTCGATCGCCGCGGTCTTTCTCGCGGTCGTCTCCGGCGAGGGCGACGGGCTCGCCCCTCTCGAGAACAGCGAGGCAGGTTCGGTCGGCGCGACCCTGGTCGGACTCGCGGACCACCGGGTCTCGATCACGGGCGAGTGCACGATCCCCGTCCGCCACCACCTTGCCGCCGGGGACCATGCCCGGCCCCCCAAGCGGATCTACGCCCATCCGCAGACAGCCGAGCAGTGTTCGCGCCGCATCGAGGCACTCGATCTCCCCGTGGTCCCGACGGCCTCGAACGCCGCCTCGGCGATCGCGGCGCGGGCCGACCCGGTCGGGGCCGCGCTGGTCTCGGAGGGGCTCGCGGCCAGGTACGATCTCGCCGTCCTCGAGCGCGACTGCCAGAACAGCGGGACGAACGAGACCCGGTTCGTCCGGATCGCGCGGACGCCGGTTGCGCCGCCCCCGGTGCCGTGCCGGGCGAGCCTTATCCTCGACCCGTTCGAGGACCGGGCGGGCCTCCTCCACGCCCTGCTCGAACCGTTCGCGGCCCGCGGCCTCAACCTCTCCCGGATCGAGTCGCGCCCGTCGCGGCGGGGGCTGGGTCGGTACGTCTTCTACATCGACGGGGACTGGAACCCGGACTGGGATGACGCGGTCGCCGAGCTCGGCCAGCTCTGCACCGTCAAGGACCTCGGGCGGTACGGGGGGCTTGACCCCTCATGACCGGGCTCGTCCTCGACCGGGCGGGTCCCGTCGACCTCGCGCTCAGCGCCCCGCCAAGCAAGTCCCTGACCCACCGCGCCCTGGTCGCGGCCTCTCTCGCGGACGGCCCGTCCATCCTCTACGACCCCCTCCTCGCCGACGACACCCGGCTCACCATCGAGGGGCTTCGGCGGCTTGGCGCGACGATCGAGGTCGGCGACCACGTGGTCGGCGTCGAGGGGGCCGGCGGCCCGCTTGTGGCCGACGACGGGACCGTTCTCAACTGCGGTAACTCCGGCACGACCCTGCGCCTGCTCGCCTCGGTCGCGGCCCTCGCGGACGCCAGGGTCACGCTCACGGGTTCGGCCCGGATGCGCGAGCGGCCCATCGGCCCGCTCGGCACGGCCCTCGAGGCGATCGGCGCGACCGTCCGGTACCCCGCCGTCGACGGCCTCCCGCCGATCGAGGTCGCGGGCCCGCTCCGCGGCGGCGAGGTCGCGGTCGACGGGGGCGTCTCGAGCCAGTTCGCGTCCTCGCTCCTGCTCGCGGCCCCCCTGATGCCCGGCGGTCTCGTCCTCCGGCTCGCCTCGCCCCCGGTCTCGCGGTCGTATCTCGACCTGACGGCCGGCGTGATGGCCGCGTTCGGCACGAACGTCGAGAGGCGGGGATACGAGCGGTTCGCGGTCGGCCGCGGCGGGTACGCGGGCACGGCGTACGCGGTCGAGGGGGACTGGTCCTCGGCCTCGTACCTTTTCGCGCTCGCGGCCGCGCTCGGCGGGAAGGTCACCGTCCGGAACCTCGACCCGGCCTCGGCGCAGGGCGA
The DNA here is from genome assembly GCA_964461885.1 of uncultured Methanospirillum sp. GTDB lineage: Archaea > Halobacteriota > Methanomicrobia > Methanomicrobiales > Methanospirillaceae > UBA288. The sequence goes on from CAYWVY010000003.1 coordinate 75,086, forward strand.
CCGGTGGTTCGTCACCGCCCTCGCCGCGATGGGCTGCGCGGTCTCGTCCGGCCCCGACGGGGTCACGGTCGAGCGGGACGGCCCGCTCCGGGGGATCAAGTGCGAGATGTCGTCCGCGCCCGACACGGTCCAGACCCTCGCGGTGATTGCGGCCCTCGCCGAGGGGCCGACCCGGATCACCGGGGTCGGCCATCTCCGGCACAAGGAGTCGGACCGGCTCGCCGTGACTGCGGACCGGCTCCGGGGTCTCGGGGCCGGCGCGACGGTCGAGGAGGACGCGCTCACGGTCGTCCCGGCCCCGCTCCACGGCGGCAGCATCGACCCGGCCGGCGACCACCGAACCGCCATGGCATTCACCGTGCTCGGACTCGCCGTCGGCGACGTCGCGGTCGATGACCCGGGCTGCGTCGCGAAGTCCTGGCCCGGTTTCTGGTCGGCGCTCCGGGGGGCGGGGCTGCTGTGAAGGTCGTCCTCGTTGGGTACCGCGGTACGGGCAAGACCACGGTCGGCCGGCTGCTGGCGGACCGACTCGATCTACCGTTCCACGACACGGACGCGCTGGTCGAGAGCCGGGCGGGCTGGCCGATCCCGGCGATTTTCGCGGCCGGGGGCGAGGCGGGCTTCCGCGTGCTCGAGCGGGAGGTCTGCGCCGGGCTCGCCGACGCCGAGGGCGTGATCGCGACCGGCGGCGGGGCCGTGCTCGATCCTGAGAACGTCGAGGCCCTCCGGCGCGGGGCGCGGGTCGTGCTCCTCGAGGGACCGCCCGAGGTGCTCGCCCGCCGCTGCGCCCGCGGCAACCGGCCACCCCTGACCCCGTTCCCGCCCCTGGATGAGGTCCGGGCCGTGCTCGCGGCGCGGCAGGACGCGTACCGGGCCGCGGCCGATCACTGCGTCTGGACCGGCTGCCGGATGCCGGCGCAGGTCGCAGGCCTGATCGTGACCGCGCTCGGGGCCCGGCCGCCGGGCGATCTCCGCGCCGAGCTCGCGGCCCTGAACCCGTTTTCGGGCGAGGCGGCGGCCGTCGACGAAGCACTCGCCGGCGGCGCCCTTCTCTGCGCCGTGGCCGGCCATCCCATCGGCCACAGCCGCTCCCCCGCGCTCTTCGCCCGGCTCTGCGCCCGGTACGGACTCCCGTACGCCTACACTCGGATCGATTCGGCCGACCCCGCCGCGGTCCTCGGGCTCGCGGCCCGGCTCGATCTGCGCGGCCTCTCGGTCACGCTTCCGCTCAAGGAGGCGATCGTCCCGCACTGCGACACCCTCTCGCCCGACGCGGCCGCGATCGGGGCCGTGAACACGGTCCTGCGGTTCGGGGGCCGGGTCCACGGCAGCAACACAGACTGGCTCGGCGTCCGGGCGCCGCTCGTGCACCTCGCGGGCCGCGGGTGCCGGGCCGTGGTCCTCGGTGCGGGCGGTGCGGCCGCCGGAGCTGTGTACGCGCTCGGCTCCCTCGGCATGGACGTGACCGTGCTCGCCCGTGACCCGGAGAAGGCCGGAGCGCTCGCAGCCCGGTTCGGCGCGGTCTCGGGACCACTCACCGCGTTCGACCCGGTGGCGACGGACGTCGTGGTCCACGCGACCCCGGTCGGGATGACGCCGAACACGGGCGCGCTCCTCGACGAGTCGCAGCTCCGGCCAGGGATGACCGTCTTCGACCTCGTTTACACACCGGCCCTGACCCCGCTCATCGAACAGGCCCGCCGGGCCGGCGCGACGGCGATCCCGGGGACCGCGCTCTTCGCCCACCAGGCCGCAGCGCAGTTCGAAGCCTTCTTCGGCATCCGCGTCCCGATCACTGTCGTGGAGGAGGCGCTGCGGTGAACACCTTTGGCCGGCTCTTCAGAGCCACGACCTTCGGCGAGAGCCACGGCCCGGCCCTCGGGGTAATCGTCGACGGCTGCCCTGCGCGCATCCGGCTCGCCGAGGCCGACATCCAGCCCCTGCTCGACCGGCGCCGGCCCGGGACGGGCCCGCTCGTCTCGCGGCGGCCCGAGGCGGACCGGGTGAAGATCCTCTCGGGGGTCTTCGAGGGGGTCACGACCGGGGCACCGATCGCGCTCGTGGTCGAGAACGAGCAGGCGCGGTCCGCCGACTACGACGCCCTCCGCGAGGTCTACCGACCCGGGCACGCGGACGTCACGTACGCCGCGAAGTACGGGGTCCGTGACCACCGCGGCGGCGGCCGCTCCTCGGGGCGCGAGACGATCGGCCGGGTCGCGGCAGGCGCCGTCGCGCTCAAGTTCCTCTCGCTCCGGGGCGTCGCCGTCGCGGCGCGGGTGCTCTCGGTCCACGGCATCGCGGGCGAGGAGGCGATGGCGGCCGAGATCCAGGCGGCGGCCGACCGCGGCGACTCGGTGGGCGGGGTCGTCGAGGTGGTCGCGACGGGCGTCCCGGCCGGCCTCGGCGATCCGGTCTTCGGCAAGCTCGACGCCGCGATCGCCGGGGCCCTGATGGGGATCGGGGCCGTGAAGGGCGTTGAGATCGGGGCCGGTTTCTCCGCTGCGGCCCGTTTCGGCTCGGAGAACAACGATTCGATCCTGCCCGGCGGGTTCGGTTCGAACCATGCGGGCGGCATCCTCGGCGGCATCTCGACCGGTGCCCCGGTCGTGGCCCGGTGCGCGGTCAAGCCGACGCCGTCGATCGCGCTCCCCCAGCAGACCGTGGACGCGGCCGGCCGGCCGGTCGAGATCCGGGTGGGGGGCCGGCACGACCCCTGCATCGCGTTTCGGCTCGCCCCCGTGGCCGAGGCCATGCTCGGGCTCGTGCTCGCCGATGCCCTGCTCGTGTGTGAGGTGTACGGGCGGTAGTCAGTCTGCGGGCGGATTGAGCAGGCGCATCAGCTCCCGCATCTCGCCGATCGTGTACTGCCCGGGCGAGGACGGCCGGCCCACGGCGCAGTAGGCGAGGGCCGACCCGAAGAGGGGGAGCAGGGCCCGGCCGTGGCGGTACGCAGTTCCAGTGATCGAGGTGCAGACCGGTTTTTCCGCCGCGTGCGTGAAGGAGAGGAGGTCGAGCAGGTCGTCGCCCGAGGACGGGGCGAGCACGAGCTTGGGAAGATCGCCGTACGACCGGAGCTCGCGCTCGAGCCCGAAGAGCTCGGGGAGGGACAGCATGGTCACGAGATGGGCCGAGGCGATGACGCCGCACCCGGCCTCGCGGCAGGTCGGGGCGAGGGGGCGGAACCGCCGCTCGAGGTCGACGTACCGGGCCAGGTGTAGGAAAGGGGCGAGGAGCCGGGCGCAGTCGTTCTCGTCGCCGGCGAACGCGCCGCCCTCGTCGATCGAGCGGACGGTCGCGATCAGGGGGACCGGGAGGCCGGGGCACCGGGCCGCGAGGGCCGCGTGGTCGCCGCGGTCGATGATGTCGAGCCGGAGTTCGATCAGGTCCGGCCCGGCCGCGAGCACGGCGTCGAGCTCGTCGAGCCCGGTCACCGGGGCGACGAGGTCCATCTCAGGAGTAGCCCGAGAGGGTCGTCGTGACACTCTCGGCTTTCCGCTCGCCCGGGGGCTCGAGTGTCCCGAACTTCTCCTCGAACTCTTCGACCGAACGGCCGAGCACGGCGAGGAGGGACTTCGCGTGGCGCGGCGTTATCGAGACGATTGCCTTGGCCCGGGCCTGGTTCGTGCCGGGGATCTGGTGAAGGAAGAGGAAGGTGAACTCGTCGTCCTTGAAGGCGATCTGGATCATGTTGGAGTAGACCGGGTCGAGATCGGGTGGCATCTGGACCTGGATCTCCTGGTTTGACATGAGGAAAGGGTACCCCACCCTTCGCATATCTCTTCTTCGGCGGACAGGCAGGTTGATGCACAGCCGAGCGCCACGCCTCAGTACAATGCCGCGGACCGATCCCGGACTCCCCCTTCTCGCCCTGGTCGCTGCCGCCTGCTGGACCGCCGCGGTCGCCGCCCTCGCTGTATCTCTTCCGGCCGTCGCGGCCGTCCTGGCGTTCGCGCCGGCCGTGGTCGGCGCGTACCGCGACCGCCGGCTCGGCCTGTCCCTCGCCCTCGGAGGCGCCGTTCTCTTCGGGGGGGCGTCCCTCGCGGCCGGCGCCCCGCTTCTCACGGTCGGACTCGGGATTGCGGCCGTGGGCGGGCTCGGCCTGCTCGTCGCGGCCACGCTCGGGACCGCGGCCGGCGAGGCCTCGGCCTATCGAGTCTGGTACCACGGCCTCCGCGACCGGCTCCCGGTCCCGACCCTCTTCTTCATGCCCGCGACCGGCCGGGTCCACGACCTGAACGACCGGGCCGCGGCCCTGCTCGGGCCGCTCCGGGCCCGGTCGTTCGCCGAGGCGTTCGAGGACCCCGCCGCCTACACCGTCTTCGCGGCCGACGTCGCGGCCGGCGAGGTCGTGGACCACGGCGCCCGGCTTCGCGGCCCCGACGGGATCCGCTGGTGCGAGCTCTCGGGCGCGATGGCGACCCCGATCCTCGCGGTCGTCTCAATCGATGACCGGACGACCGAGCGGTCGGCCGCGGAGACCCTCGTCGCGAGCGAGGCCGCGCACCGGACGCTTGTGGCCCACTCGCCCGGTGCGGCCCTCCTCGTCGACGACGACCTCCGGGTCGCGGCGGCAGGGGGCGACGCGCTCGCGCTCCTCGCCGGCTCGGACGAGCCGATAGCGGGCCGCACCCTCTGGACCGCGTTCCCCGATCCCGTTGCGCAGGCGCTCGAGCCGCTCGCCCGGCTCGCGGCCTTCGGCACGGCCGGGACGGGCGAGCTCGAACGGGAGGACCGGCACTTCCTGCTCGCGGCCGCGCCCGTGCCGGGGGAGAGGGGGACGGTCGCCGGGGCCACCCTCGTCGCGATCGACGCAACGGCCCTTTCTAATCAACTCGGGGAGTCCGAGGAGCGGCGAGGCCTCGCGAACGAACTTCTGGCCATCCACCGCGCCGACGGGACCGGCGCGGCCGACCGGCTCCTCGCGGCGGCCCTCCGCGGGACCGGGTCGCGGTACGGCGCGGTCCTCCGCGCAGACGGCGACGCGTTCGTTTCCCTTGCCGTCTCCCCCGCACTCGCCGACGCGGACCTCTCGGTGCTCGCAGGGGACGCGGTGCTCGGGGAACCGGCCGTGCGCGAGGCGGCGCCCGACGCCCCCCTGCCCCTTCGCCGCATCCTCGCGGTCCCCGTCGGCGCAAACGGTGTGGTCACGGTCGCCGACCGATCGACCCCCTACACGGACCGCGAGGTCGCGCTCGTCCGGGCCCTCGCCAACGAGGGCTTCGACACTGCGGAGCGGTCCGCGGTCGTCGCCGAAATCGCGGCCCGGGCCGGCGCGTTCGAGGCGCTCTTCACCGGGGCGCCCCTGCCGCTCGTTCTCGCGGGCCGCGACGGCCGAATCCGACACGAGAACGACGCAGCCCGGGCCCTCTTCGGCGAGGCCGCGCCGGGCACGCTTCCCCTCCGCGTGGCCGAACCCGACCGGAACCGGGTCGTCACGACCGAGGAGCGGCGGCGGCGCGGGGCCCGTGGCGTCCCGGGGCGGTACCACGCCGCGATGCTCGACGCGAACGGCGAGAACCGCCCGTGCCTGGTCGTGGCCGTCTATCGCCGGCGCGAGGAGACGACCCTCCTCGCGTTCGTCGACCTCGGCCCGGCCGCCGGCTTCGACGCGTGCCGCGACCGGGCGATCCGGGCGCTGGAAGCCCGGCTCGAGGCCGCGCTCGGAAGCGCCGGGGAAGAGGATCCGGCCGCGTTCGTCGAGACGGTGCGGGCAGCCTGGCGAGCCTCGGTCCGGGAGCGGGGCGTGCTCACTGCGCCGACTCCGTTCGAGGCGCTCCCCCCGGACTGCACGGACTACTCCTGATCGACGAGGACCAGGTCGCGCGCCTCGCGGATCGTGAGCTCCTTCGCCCCGGCGTAGGTCGAGACGATCCCGTAGCACTCGAGGACCTGGCCCTGCTGCGGGGGCGGTTCGGGGACCGCGCTCGCCGGCACGAAGACGCGCACACCACCGATCCGGCAGATGAGGTGGCCGCCGTTCGCTCCGATCACGTCCTCGACCGTGCCGCGCACGGATGCGAGCGTCCCGTCCGCGAGGTCCGGCGAGTAGGGGGTGGCGAACGCGCCGGGGCCGAGAGATTCGATCAGCACGGCCCCGGCAGCGACCACGGCGAAGACGCCGACCAGGAGAAGGAGCGCGCGCCGCTCCTGCGGAACCAGCATGTTACTGGAACGTTCGTAGTTATCCTAAATATAACCGACAGGTTTATGTGTTAACAGCGTTAACATCATATGTATGACCGGGTCTGGTCTTCCTCCATCCTCCAGAACGGTCCTGCACCTGCTGGACGCCAGCGGTTCCATGACCCACAAGGAGCTTGTGTCGCGGTCGAATCTCGCACCGCGCACCGTACGATACGCGCTGAAGAAGCTGAAAGAGAACCACCTGATCATTGAGAAGTTCAACTTCAAGGACGCTCGACAGATCATCTACCAGTCGCGCAACGCGGCTGTCGCGGTGCCTGCATGACCGCGCGGGTCTGCGACATCATGGTCTGTGAGGCCATGATGCGCAAACTCGTTCCCACGGCACGCGCCGAGATGGTCTGCCGCCTGGTGACCCACCAGGGCGTTCCGCAGACCGAGGTGGCGCGGCGGCTCGGCATCAGCCGTGCCGCGATCTCCCAGTACGTCAGCCGCAAGCGCGGCTGCTGCGACGGGATGAATTTCTCGCCCGAACTCTCCACCATGATCGACCGCTGGGCGCTCTCGGTCATGGGCGAGGAGGAGGGCGCAATCACCATCTGCGACCTCTGCCGCTGCGCGGCAAAGAAATTCTGACACCACTCTTCTATCCTCTTCTCTTCCGCCAGAGCAGCGCGGCTGCAATGGCCGCGAGGGCGACTGCCGCGATCCCGAGCTGGAACCAGTGGATCCCCCTCCCGGCGATCGAGGCCGACCCGCCGCCCCCCGTCTCCCAGTCCGCGTCGAAGGCCGCGGCGAAATACGTGGCCGCTTCCGGGTCGTCCACGATCACCCCGGCCTCGCGGTTGAACGAGGGTGAGGCTTCGTTCCAGTTGATCGACGAGACGAGCACGCGCCGGTCGTCCACGACCACGCCCTTCGTGTGGACCTTCACCAGGTCGTGGGCCTCGAGGTCGATCAGCCGAGCCTCGAGCGGCAGCCCCTCGGTGTCCGCGATCCGGTTGATCAGTCGCACCTGCTCGTCGTTGTCGGCCTCGCCCTCGGTGTTGAACCAGGCCGCGTCGAGGAGGACACGGACCTCGACCCCGCGCCGGGCCGCGTCCACGGCCGCCGCGAGGTAGCGCTGGAGCTGCACGCCCGATTCGTTTGTGATGTAGGCCTGCTCGATCCGGACCGAGGAGGTCGCCGAGCGGACGAGGGCCTCGACCTCGCCGGCCGTGTCGGGCGCGAGCACGGTCGTGACCGTGGCGTCCCTGAACGGTGCGGGAGTAAAGCGCGGCGCGTACGCCCGGTCCGACGGCGTCTCGATTGCGCCCGGCTTCACGGTTGTCACGGGGTGGATGTCCCGCCCGCCGAGGTCGGTCTCGAAGACCTCCGCGAAGTACGCGGCGACCCGCGGGTCGTCGAGCACGATGCCCCAGCCCCGGTTCCCCTGCCGCCCCGCCGGTGGGAACGCGGCCGGCTTCCAGTTCTCGGTCGTTAGCAGAGTCCACCGGTCGTCGACGACCATGTACTTCGCGTGGTCGTGCCGGTACCGGGCGTGCGCGTCCTCGTCAGTCGCCATGAACCGGACCTCGGCACCGGCTTCGAGGAGCCGGGGGATCACGGCCCACTCGCCCGACGGGACTCCACCGACGGGTGCGCCCTGGGCGAGGACGGTCACGCCCACCCCGCGGTCGCAGGCACCGACGAGTGCGTCCGCGAGGGCCGTGTCGGTCAGCTCGTACGCGTTCAGCCGGACCGACGCCGAGGCCGACGCGACGAGGTCCCCGAGCACGTCCGCCGAGCAGTCGGGCGCGACGAAGGCCGTGCCCGAGACGTTCGGCACCGTGAGGGGGAGGAAGCGCGACTGGCCGATCATCAGCACGCGCGGGTCCCAGACGCCGTTCTCGCGAAAGTGGACCTGCCCCTGGCGTGAGACCACGTCGCCCGGCCAGGCGATCCGGTCCGTCTCGGCCCCGTTCACGAGCAGGATCAGCTCGTCGCGCTCGTTGCCGAGCCGGACGTCCTTTGTCGTGAGCATTTCCTGGGCGCTGGACGCGTCCTGGAGCTCGAAGTCGGGGAGCTCGCCGTGGACGAGGGCGTACGCCGACCCGTTCCGGGCGACCACGACCCGCCCATACCCGACGGCGCCGGGCGGAAAAACGGCCGTTCCCTCGAGGTCGGTCACCGCGACCCCGGCGAGCGAGCCCTGGCCCGCGAGCGCGAAGAATTCGTCGGCCTCGCCCGAGAGCCAGGTGTCCGGGCAGACCTCGGCGAGTGCGTACGCGCCGGCGCTGGGGGCGAGGCAGAGCGAGATCACGAGCAGGAGAGCGACCCGCATCGATCGACTTTTTGTCACGACCCGGTTTATAGTACGACTGTGCGCCCGCTCGTGCTCAAGTTCGGCGGCTCCCTCCTCGACTGCGCCCCGCCCCTCGTGCCGGTCATCGTGGCCGCGTCCCAGCCGGTCCTCGTCGTCCCCGGCGGCGGCCCGTTTGCGGACGCCGTGCGTTCGCTCGACCCGGACTCCGACGCGGCCCACTGGATGGCGATCGCGGGCATGGAACAGGTCGGCCTGCACCTCGCCGGGCTCGGGCTCCCCACGGTCGAGCAGCTGCGGGTCCCCGACGCGCCGTCTGTCCTCCTCCCCTACCGCCTGCTCCGCGAGCGCGACCCCCTGCCGCACTCGTGGCGGGTCAGCTCGGACACAATCGCGGCCTGGTGCGCCGCCGAGCTCGGGTGCGACCTGCTGCTCGCGAAGTCGGTTGACGGGATCGTCGCCGGAGGCCGGCGCCTCGAGGTCGTGGGAGCCCCGGTCGAGACCGACACAGTCGACCCCTGCCTTGTCGGGTTCGCCCTCGCCCGCGGCGTCCGCGTCCGGCTCGTCAACGCCCGGGTGCCCGGCCGGCTCGCGCGGGCGCTCAGGGGCGAGCCCGTTCCCGGGACCCGTATTGACCCCAGCTTATTTGAGGGCCGAGCGTGAACGTACTGGGGATCGGGTCTCCATGACAACGAAAATGTGCACATCGTGCAATGCCCCCCTGGCCGAGGTCGGCGGAACGACGTTCCTCTGCCCCCAGTGCGAGTTCGAGATCAAGCGGTGTCTCCGGTGCCGCGAGCAGAGCATTCCGTACATGTGCCCGCAGTGCGGGTTCACAGGACCCTGATCATGGGCGACGTCGTGTGCATCATCCGGGTCATGCCCGAGGGCCCCGAGGTCGATCTCGAGGCACTCAAGGCCACCCTGAAGGAGATGGCCCCCGAGATCCACCAGATCACGGAAGAACCGATCGGCTTCGGCCTCAAGGCCCTCATGGTCGTTGCGGTCGTGGGCGATCAGGGCGGACAGACAGACCGGCTCGAAGAGCTGCTCTCGTCCGCTCCCGGCGTCGAGCGGGCCGAGATCCGCGAAGTAACCCTGACCTGAGCCTCTCTTTTTCACGCCCATCCCTCGAGCGGAGCGGCTGCTACCCCCAGTCGAGCCGCTCGAAGACGAGCGCCGTCTCGGTTCGGATCCGGTTGACCGAGGCCTGGAAGGCCGCGACCTCCTCGGGGTCGATCCGGATCGCGATTGGCGCCACGCCCTGCCGGTTCACCCGGGCCGGGACACCGATGCAGACACCGCCGATGTCGTGGACCTCGGACCGGAGGTAGGTCGAGACCGTCAGGATCCGGTTCTCGTCGCCGAGGACCGTCTGGACGAGGTTCGCGATCGCTTCGCCCGGGCCGTATACGGTCGAGCCCTTGTTCTGGATGATCGTCTGCCCGCTCGCGCGGACGCTCTCGATGATCCGGGCCGTGGGCAGGTCCGCGAACGAGGGGAGACGGTCGATCCGGATCCCGCCGACCGTGGTCGCGGACCAGAGCGGGACCATCGAGG
>CAYWVY010000004.1:0-8355 GCA_964461885.1 uncultured Methanospirillum sp.
CTCGTACCCCGATTCGACCCCCGGGGGCACCTGCGAGCCGTCGACCACGCTCTTCAGGGTCGGGCACCAGGCATGGTTGGTGCTCGCCGGCATGGGGAACCGGTAATTCTGGCACCCGACCTTCGAGCCGCTTGCGACGACGCCGCCCGCAAAACTGGTGATGACGCCGCTCAGGCCGGCAATCGCGTCGGCGGCCGCCTCGGCCCCGGCGAGTGCGGATGCCTGGTCTTCTCCCATGACGAGGATGTTGCCGCCGGCGATGCCCTTCACGATCCCGAACCGCTCCTCCCCGACATAGGTACCCTCCATGACCGGTATCCGCCAGCAGTGCCTGCCTCCGACCTCGCACCGCTCCTCGTACGCGTCTCCGAAATAGTGCATCCTCGTGTAGAACCTGGACGGGGCGTCGGGAAATCCGTCGAAGGCGGAGGCCGTTGGCGCGGGAAGGATGCACTGGCTGATCCGCCCCGCGACGTTCTCGCGCAGGTTCTTCTTCTCGGAGCAGACCAGGATGGCGACGCCGGGCCGGCCATCGGGGGTCTCCTCTTCTGCGAGGCGCCGCTCGATCCCGGCCTCGCAGGGGCAGCCGATCTTGGATGTGGCGAATCCCGTTGCCTCGACAGCCGCCGCCATTGCCCAGCGTTCGGACGCGGCAGTGACGATAATCCGCGCGATCCAGGTCGGGAACGCCTCCGCGTACGTGTCAAGGATCTCCGTGCCGTCGATCTCCATCACAGCCTTCCCCCGAGTACACGACCCCGTCCTCGGTGATGATGCAGTCCATCAGGACGTCGTTCTCGTCGACCGGCAAGTCGTCGCACTCCTGGCAGGCGAACGCGACCCCGATCTTGCGGAGGTGCGGATTCCCTGCCATGAACCGGTCGTAATAGCCGGCGCCGTACCCGATCCGAGCGCCGTTCCGGTCGAACCCCAGCATGGGAAGGACGATCGTGTCCACGTCACGGCCCGTCGCGGGGATCTCGTTCCCGATGGGCTCGGGCACGCCGAACGTGCTCGGCACGAGGGCCGACGGGTCCCGGAGGTATGAGAGCCTGAGGCTCACGTCCTCTCTCACGATGATGGGCACGACCACCGGGTTGCCGCGCTCGAGGAGGATGGCGATGAGGGGCCCGGTGTTGACCTCCTTCTCCTTCGAGCTGTAGACCATCACCGTCTCGCCGTCCCGGATCTGCTCCGCGAGGTGCCGGCAGATCCGCTGGCTCTTCCCAAGCCGCTCCTCGGGCGTCATCGCATCTTTTCGCTCTCGCAGAACCTGACGGGCGCGGCTCTTTTTCTCCCTCATGGTCAGGTAGTGTAGCGCTGGGATATTTATTGGTTATTTCAAGAATCGGAAATGATCCGTAACGCTGTACACGGCCTCCTGAGCGGCGTCCGGGCGATCAGGACGACGGGGAGATCTCCCGAAGATCGCCGCACGGAACCACGCCTACCAGTCCGGTGAGATCCCGGTGGTTCGGGTTCCCGGCGGCTCCTGCAGCGCCCTGGAGACGACAGGCTTCTCGGGGCAACGGGGGCGAGGACGCATTCGAGCTGTGCCTCTCGCCAAAAATGAGAGCAGCCCCTATCGCGTTCACTGTGCCGCTCGCCGTTGCGGGAACCCGGTGCTGCCAGCGAGACGAAATGATCGATCGGTGCCCGGTCTATCGAGGTCTCGTGGGCGTGCGCTCGGGTGGTCTGCCACGAGACGGGGTTTTGCTCCAGCAGAATCTTTATCCGTCTCTCCGGCGTCTTTATTATGCACAACGTGCGGGCTGCGGTGGCCTAGCCGGTTAAGGCGCCAGACTCATAGGGTTTAATTCGCGATGAGGCGCCGTTTCCTGGGACATCTGGAGATCGAGGGTTCGGATCCCTCCCGCAGCATCAGACTTTTTTTTCCACATCCCAACCATTTTGGGGTCGCTTCAACGCTTCGTGATTATTGTCTGCAGTCCTTCACGCGGCGCGTGAGAGGACATCCGTGCAGCGCGGTCCTGGGGGACCCCATCCCCGCTCGTCTCCACCTCCTGCGCGGCGTGGAGAGCCCGTCCGCCGCGCGCCTGCCGATCGGCACCGTCCGTTGAACGCCGGAGCTGAAGGGAGATCGGCCAGGGAGCGGTTTCGCGCCCGAGCACATGCATTCCCGGCGGTGAGTCCGTGTTGAGGGGGAGTATGGGAGGATGCTCCCCCGACGATGATGCTCGTCTTCACCGGCATTCGGCCGGCACGCCGATCTTTGCTCTGCCGATGACCATCCCCCCGCGGTCATCGCGACCTGATAATCCGCCCTCCTCCCTCAACCTCGTGTCGTCACGGTGATTGTGACCGTGTCGCTCACTGCCGGGACTACGGGCGTGTGATCGTTATTCACGAGCTGGACCGCGAAAGTGTGCACCCCCGGCGATACGTTCCTGAACGTGTATTCGTCGTCCGAGACATGGGCCCAGAGGGTGCTCGTGTCGGCGGGTATCGCGGGCTGTCCGGCCGCGCTCGGCATGGGGCTGACATCCATATAGAAATGGACGTGCCCTTCACCCGTAACGGCGGCCTGACCCTGCTTGTCCACGATGTTGAAGTTCTGCACCTCGGCATTGATGGTGACGTCGCCGGTTTCGACCGTGGCGCCGTTCGCCGGCGATGTGATCTTCACTGTTGCCGTTTCGGGGGTCGTGGTGCAGCCCGCGATTATGAGGCAGGCTGCAACGATGAGAAGCGCGCAGACTTCCGATCTGCGAATTTCTCTCGACATGGTCTGGACTCAGACCGGTCAGACTTATATATTTTCCCTCGGGATGGGCACTGCGTTCGGCGCGTTTGCTCGTCGCGACACAAAAAAGCAACCGGCGGTTTACCCGGGCGGATATGGGACTATCATCATCCGACCGGGGGTGAGGGGACGTGCGTGCCGGCGTCGTGGGCCGCCCGCCGTCACCCCTCGGCATGGCGGCCCCGTACTTCGGGCGACGGATCAGGCGCCGGTCATGACCTGGGCCGTGTCAAACCCGCTCTCGATCAGCCGCTGGTAGATAACCAGCGCTCGCCCTGCGTCGTCCGTGAAGACGGGCGACGCGACAATGCACTCCCCCGCGCCGGGATCGACACAATTTGCCTGGGCGGACGGAGTGCCAGCCTGGAACATGTTTTCCATCAGTTCTATCCTCTTCAGGCGTCACGCCGGGGTCCCGACAGATGAGCCGATAGAATGCAGGTTGGCCGGCGTCGGTTATAAAGTTATCTTGCTATGATGATTGAATCAGATGAGCGAAAGACTTCGGCAATAACGCTATATATTCGGCAACGGCAAACTGATCCGGAGGGCTGACACTGCGGACCAAGCGCGAAATCGGTCGGATCCGGGAACTGCTGGCAGAGCATCCGAAGGGGCTGACGATCGAGGAGGTCTCGCGCCGGCTCACTCTCAACCGCGCGACCGCGGCGAAGTACCTGAACGCGATGGCGGTTTCGGGGCAGGCCGAGGTGCGCGCGCTCGGCCCCGCCAAGGTCTTCTATTCTTCTCATCGGTTGCCGCTCGCCGACCTGATGAGTCTCTCGTCCGATCTGATCCTGGTCCTCGATGACGGACTCTTCGTCCTCCACGCCAACGACACCCTTCTCTATCACTTCGGCGTCGAGGCGTCCGAGCTGAAGGGGCTCCGGCTCGATCGGTCCCCGCTCGCTCCGTTCCTCGGAGAGGCCGATCTCGAGCGGATCACACAGACCCTCGAGGGCAGCGAACACGTCTTCGACTGCGAAGTCGAGCGCGGTGTATCGACCCGGTACTACCGGGGGCGAGCCCTCCCCCTGGTCTTCGAGGCGGGCGCTCGGGGCGTCGGCCTGATCCTCGAGGACGTCACGGGGGATCGGAGGCACCAGTCGGAGCTCGAGCTCCGTGTTCGGGAACGGACGCGAGAGCTCGAAGCGGCGAACGCGGCGCTCGAGCGGGAGGTCGAGGAGCGCCGTCGGACCGAGGAGCGGCTCGGAGCCAGCAGGCGCACGGTCCAGCAGATCCTCGAGACCACGCCGAACCTGGTCTACGTATACGCCGTGGATTCGGTCCGGCTTCGGTACGCAAACCCGAACCTCACCACGATTCTCGGGTACCCGGCAGAGCGGCCGTGGATAGGGGAGAGCGGCACTATCCTGCCGCTTGTCCATTCCGACGACCGTCTCCAGCTCGAGGCCCACCGCGACGGCCTGGCAGCGACTTGCGACGGCGAAGTTCGCGAGATCGAGATTCGGGTCCGACACGCACTTGGCCACTACGTGACGCTTCGGTGCCGGGAGCTCGTCTTCAAACGAGACGATTCCGGTCGGCCCCGCCTGGCCATTGGCACTGCGGAGGATGTGACCGAGCGCCGTCGGGCCGCGGACGCACTCCGGACGGCGAACCGGCAACTCCTCCTGCTGAACGGTATCACGCGCCACGACATCCTGAACCAGCTCAACGTTCTCGCGGGCTCCCTCGGGCTCGTGGAGAGTGGCGTCCGCGACCCGGCGCTCGCCGGGCATCTTGAACGGGCGGAACGGGCTCTCGAGGCGATCCGACGGCAGATCACGTTCACCCGCGACTATCAGAGCATCGGAGACCATCCCCCGGAGTGGCAGGGCGTGCGAGCCGTTATCGAACGCGTCCTCACCGGGTTTGAGCGCGAGGGGGTGGCAGTCGAGATCGGCGACTGCGATCTCGAGATCTACGCGGACCGTCTCTTCGAGAAGGTCGTTTACGCCCTGATCGATAATGCGGTCCGCCACGGCGATACCGCCCGAACTGTCAGGTTCTCCTGTGAACCTGTGGATGGGGGGCGTGCACTCGTCTGCGAGGACGACGGCGTCGGCGTCCCGATCGAGGAGAAGGAGCGGATCTTCGACCGTGCTCACGGTCGAAACTCGGGGTACGGTCTCTTCCTCGCTCGCGAGGTGCTTGCGATCACCGGCCTCTCAATCCACGAGACCGGCACCCCCGGGAAGGGAGCCCGCTTCGAGATCCGCGCCCCCCCCGATCTCTACCGGGCGGCCTGACGAGGATCAGTCCAGGATCGGCGCGGGCGGCAGGGGGAGAAGGGGCCGTCCTGTCCGCGCCGCAAATTCGTTCGTGAGCATGGTGTAGAAAAGTCGTTGTGGGCGGGGATCGTGCCGGTACCGTTCGAGGTCGCCGAAGAAGGCGTCGAATACGGCCGGATAGTGCTCGGCGAGAAACGCGCGAAAGGCCGTGCTCTCGAGCATCGCGTCGCTCGATTCGACTCCGGGGAGACCGTGGAGGAGCTCGTGCCAACAGCGGAGTACGAGAACTTCCTCGGTCTCGGTGCCGAAGACGGCGACCGAGCACCGGCTCCCCATCGCACCGCCGGCCACTCCCTCGACGGGGTAGTCGGCTCCTGAGAAGAGGAGAAGGGCCCCCTCCTGGAGCGGGAACGGCATATTATGCCAGTCGCGCCACACGTGCCAGTTCACGTTCTCGCGCGGCTCTTCAACCCGGAACGACCAGACTGTCGACGGGACTCGGGCAAGCACCCGCCTGACGAGCGCGGTGTCGAGGCGGCCCGGGACGAGCACAGTCACGGGTATGAGGCCGGTCCGCGCGACCGGAAGGATCCTGCGGATGAGACGATCGAACATCGACATTCCTCTCGACGGTCGGGAAGATACGGCTGTCGCCATCAGGCTGCGCCGGAGGTGGCACCATCCCTAGGCGGGGTCGCCAGCTCTGCCCGGCAGGATCTCTGTTATCCAGCTGAATTTCAGCAAAACGCGTCCGTTTTGGACATCCTGATACCTACCGGCCGCCCAACAACAGTTTTTTCCCTTCTGAAGAAGATGGATCTGATGCATTCCGTTCATGTTCCAGAATGTCGTGATGCGCCACGGTAATAGCAATGGTGCTCCGATCTCTCCCTTATCTCCATCCATCTCGAGGTAATCAATAATGGTATGGTTAAAATGCGTGCGTCCACAACGGACCTGTGGCGATGAGATCGTCGAGGAACCGATCTTCATCAATTCCAAGGACATCTATGCGTACCTGATCCGTCACACGGCCGGACAGTACTATCTGCTCTGCGGCAACATCGAACAACCCGATTACCTTACCATCGGGGCCTTCTCGAGCGAGGAGGAGGCCGAGCAGTGTGTGACAGCGATCCTCGACCAGGCCGACTACACCCTGCTCGACCCGAAACAGATCGTCGAGGAGAACAAGCGGATCGTGGCCGAGACCTACGAGCAGATGGCCGAAGAGGAGGCGATCGCCTCCGAGGCCGTCTGACCGGGGTCACCTTATTTTTTATCTCTTCTCAGCCCGCTGATTCTTATCCACATCACTGCGTTTAAGGTCAGCCTCGCGCAATGATATGCTGGAGACGCTGTCATGTGCATCGCAGTGCCCGGCGAGGTTGTCGAGATCCTGGAGACGGGTCGGGGCGTCGTCGACTACGGAGATCTCCGGCAGGAGGTCCGCATCGACCTGATTGAGGACTTGAAGGTCGGCGAGTGGGTTCAGATCCATGCGGGCTGGGCAATCGGGCGCATCTCGAAAGAGAAGGCGCTCGAGAACCTGGAGACGATCCGCGAAGTCTACGACCTGGTCTACGGCGAGGCCTGACCTCTTCTTTTTGGGACCATGCACGAATCGGGGATCGCCTACGATCTGTATGCGACGGCGCGACGGGCCGCGATCGAGAACAACGCAACCCGCGTCATCCGAATCGGAGTCGAGTTCGGCGCGCTCGCGATGGTAAATCCCGAGCAGGTGCAGTTCCTCTTCTCGGTCATGGTCGAGGACGACCCGCTCTTTGAGGGGACGGTCCTCGAGATGACGACGATAGCACCCGTCATGACCTGCGCCTGCGGCGGGTACTCGGGCGACGACCCGTTCGTCTGCCCGGGGTGCGGCGGACTGCCGACCGTGGTGAAGGGACGCGAGATCGTGGTGACGTCCTGCGAGATCGACGTCGAAGATGTGCCGGCGTGATGCCGGCTGGCAGAGGTGGTAACAGGTGAAGGTGGAGCTGATGCACGGCGCGGGCGGCGAGGTCATGAACGAGCTGATCTCGGTCCTGACACGCGTCTCGCACTCGAATGCGGGCGGGATCGGGCTCGAAGCCCTGGACGATGGGGCCGTGGTCCCGATCAACGGCGCGAACGTGGTCTTCACGACCGACTCGCACGTGGTTCGGCCGATCTTCTTTCCGGGCGGCGACATCGGTCGAATCGCGGTCGCGGGGACTGTGAACGACCTCGCCGTTATGGGCGCGCGCCCGCTCGCGCTCTCGTGCGGGATGATAATCGAGGAGGGGTTCGAGATTGCCGACCTCGAACGGATCGTCGCATCCATGGACGAAGCCCTTGGCGAGGCCGGGGCAGCCCTTGTCACAGGGGATACGAAGGTCGTCGAGCGCGGCTCGCTCGACGGGATCGTTATCAATACGGCTGGGATAGGGGTGGCCGATCGCGTGGTCCGCGACTCTGCCCTCGAGGTCGGCGACCGGGTCATCGTGACGGGCACGCTCGGCGATCACGGGCTTGCGATCCTGGCCCACCGCGAGGGGTTCGACCTCGGCGAGCAGCTCCGTTCGGACGTGGCGCCGGTCTGGCCGCTCGTGGAGCTGGCCCTCGCGGCTGGCGAGGTCCACGCAATGAAAGACCCGACCCGCGGCGGCTTTGCCGCCGCGATCAACGAGATGGCCAGCAAGAGCGGCGTTTGTGTCGTGATCGACGAGGTTGCGCTGCCCCTCCGCCGCTCGGTCGTCTCGGCGGCCCGGCTCCTCGGGATCGATCCGCTCCAGGTCGCGAACGAGGGCAAGGTCGTGATGGGCGTGGCGGCAGGCGATGCCGACGCCGTCCTCGCGGCGCTCCGTTCGCATCCTCTCGGGGCCGAGGCGGCGATCGTCGGGACGGTTGTCGAGGGGTCGCGCGTGGTCATGACCACGGTCGCCGGCGGGAGCCGGTTCATCGAACCGCCCATGGGTGACCCGGTCCCGCGGGTATGCTAGACCTGGTCCTCCGGAACGTCCGCGTCCCCGGGGGGCGTGTGCTTGACCTCGGGGTCGAAAATGGCCTGGTCGCCCGCGCTGCCGGCCCGGCCGCCGAGACGATCGACTGCGCCGGGCTCGTGGTCCTGCCCGGCGCGATCGATATGCACGTGCACCTCAGGGGCGGGGTGCAGGCGTACAAGGAGGACTGGGACTCTGGTACGCGAAGCGCCCTCGCGGGCGGGGTCACGATGATCGTGGACCAGCCGAACACGGTCCCGCCCCTCGAGACGGTCGAGGCGTTCGAGGCCCGCGTCGAAGAGGGACTGCGGCAAAGCCGGTGCGGTTTCGGCGTCAACGGCGCCGTGACCCCCGGTGCAGACCTCGAGGG